>DQKQ01000003.1 GCA_015660615.1 Flavobacteriales bacterium | reverse complement strand
TTTGCGATTAATCGCCTGGTGATGATGGTATACCCACAGTGGTCTAAGGGGCAAGTCAAGGTGGATGCGAGTAAAAATAGCTTCATTCAGCCGTTCTCTCAAGTTCCAACGGCCTCTCCAGTCATCAGGATGCGCTTGGGTGAGCTGTTTACCAGCAATTATTCCTTGCAGAATATTGCCAGGCTTTTTGGCCTGGGAACTGATAATTTCAGCCATGAAGGTGTTGCACCCTATGGCCAAGAAGGCATTACAGACGCTGCGGGCCTGGAGCCAAAAATCAATGAAATTCTGGAAACGCTTCAGGACGAATTCACCAATATTGAAAAGGGCGCGCCTGAAGCCTTTGATGCCCTCAAGGAAAATGGATTGTCCGCAACGGGCTTCACGCTGGGAGTGGAGCAAGGCTTCAAGATTGGAGACCCAGTCATCATTAAGCCGTCTAAATATAAGACTGTAGTTTTCGAAGTCGCCCAGATTAATTATGCGACGGCTCCAGGAAAGCTAGTGATTAAGGATGACGCGCACGTCAGCACCCGTGTTGGAATAGTTGTGGGCTATCAAATTGCTCCTCTTCTAGATGTCACCGGTGACAAGAAAGAAGATCCGACCCGAGTGAAGAAAAAAAGCCGTGTCCGGTACGCAATTGAACCAGACCTCGCGGCCTTCAAAGACGGCATCGCAGCCGGTGGCGGCACGGCCCTCCTCTGCGGACATGATGATCTTGAAATTGCATATGAAATGCAAGTGCTGACAGCGATTAATACAGTTTTAGGCGGCCCTGCGGATAGCCCTATCCCAGTTCCTTTTGGAGATCCGCCTGAAAAATTGGCCTTTGAAGCTGCTGATGCTACGAAATCATTTTTCAACTTGGATGGTACAGATAACTCCATAATCCGTTCTTTTCATGAGTCCGGAGGCCAGGGTCTCGCCGGTGTTATAACAAACTTAGATTTTGATTGGAATGCAGCTCCCTGGGACCAGCGCCAGGGAAGCCGTGCTCCTACGTACTGTAAGGTGACGATGGGATTTGCTCCCATTCACGATATTCCACTCGGTCTCGATTTCCAGGGTGGAATGCGAGCACCCGCATACAATGTTGGAGGCCTGGTCAGAGGTCTCTTCGGCGCAGGCCCCAATCCCGTGGCCTGGGAAGATACCAAGGCCGCATTAATGAAAGCAGTTACCGCTGCGGCAGATCGAGTTCCCGTGCCTGAGGCCGATGCCGATGGATCTGAGTAATGAGCATGAGAAGATATAATCGTTCTTCCGTTATCATGGGTGGCAGGGCCACTTCTACTGGCGTTGCGGGAATAGCAATCTACCAAGCAGTGAAATCAGGCGCGATTGACGCAACTAAGCGCCAAATAAAGCAGGGTGAGCGGTTAGATATTATCGCTGGACAAACTTATGGTGATTCTAGTCTGTGGTGGATTATAGCTGCTGCCAGTGGCATTGGGTGGTCCCTCCAGGTGCCTCCAGGTGTTGTTATTTCTATTCCCGTCGACCTGGGACAAGTATCGTTGTTCGTGGGGTGAATAGTGAGTAATTCAAAAGCGCTGAAGGATGCTATAGCAAAAATAGCTTACTATGGTAATGTTGTGAGTCTAGACGATTTTTATCTTAAAGCGATGCAGATGCAATGGGTCAACTCACCGTATGGCGACACCGGCGACCCGGGCGTCGAGATCCCTGCTGATTCATTCTTGTTCGAAGTAATAAATGACATAAGTGACGGAGGTCTTTTTACCAATGAAATAGTGGGTAAGATCGACGAGTTTATGGGTGGGACTGGTTCGATCGATTTTGGCGCAGTCAACGCTGCAGGCGATAAGATCTGGACTGATGAGAAAATTGCGCAATTCGAACTTGCGGCAGAAATGTTGAATGCATCTTTTTGTATCGTGTGTCCGGACGCACTTCCGAGTGATGGAGCAAGCGTTAGATTAACGTCAATAACTCTGAATGACATGCTGAAAGATCAAATCGGTAGTGCTGCTGTTTCTCCTACTGCACCTACTAAAGTATCTCCCAGCCTATCTATAATTCAGGTGCTTCCAGCAATGCTAAGTTTTGGTTCGCGAAATACTGGCGCAGTAGAAGTTTTTATGAATATGATTCCCACCCTAGAGTGGACAAGGTCAGTTCCATATTTAGATATCGAACTGATCCCTCCTGGGCCGGCGACATCCACGAAAGATGGCAAGGAAATGATAGGGGACGGGATAAGCCACCTTCGCTTCCTCAAGGGTGTCTCTGAAATTACTGGGCCAGATCTTATAGTGGCCCAAGGTGAGACGATTGCCGTTGGAGCAATGAATAGCGATTCTGTTGAGCAATTTTCATCTGCTGGAATGGAAATATTCACATCCCCTCAAACCCTAGTGCCGCAGACTGAAGTATATCGCAGCTATGATGAAGTGGCCGCTTTCGACCAGGGACATGCCACGAATCCCGAGGGCACAATTTGGCCTGGACAAATGGGAGCAGCTCGGACTGCACCAGTGATCGATCGCATGCGACCATTTATGAGTTTGAATTCGGTGAATATTAGTATAAAACCAACCCGTGGTATGATGTCTCATAAATCTGCAGAGATAAAACTCACGCTACATGATCGTTCCAGGCTGGCTGAAATTGGAGCGCTGGTAAGGCCATCTGCTTTTGGCCAGACGGAACTTTTGCTTGAATGGGGATGGAGCCATCCAGACGCTGAAACCAATAACGGAAGTGATCGAAATGTTTATGGACAATTCATTAACGCAAATAGAGTTAAAGAGAAATTTGGGGTTTATAACTCTAAGTATAATTTTAAAGACGATGGCCAGGTCGAAGTGACACTCAGCTGCGTGACCAAGGGCGCAGATTCAGTTAATGTTACAAATGTAGGGCTCTCTCCATTAGCAACTTTAAAATACCAAGCTCTCGAAGCGCTTATCGAAGCAATCCGCGAGCTTCGGAAGAAAGTTATGGGTCCAGATATGCCAGATATAGCAGGCATGTCAACTATTTCCAATATCAGTCCTACAAACGCAGGAGACATGTTTTTGGGAGAAAAGTTTGAAGAAATACAGAAATTTCTTAATGACGCAAGGGGCGCAACTGGAGATTTGGCAGCACTAAAGAAAACGTTAATGCAAGCGAAAGCGACCACTTCGTCTCTTCAAACCACTGTTGCAGGTGTTATTGATAAAAAAGTGGGCATAGCTAAGAAGACTGGAGATGCATTTTTAAAGCCTCGAGGAGAGTCTGTAGGATCTACTGTGCGAAAGCATGATACCCACCCTTCATATCCAAAAGATGGATCTAGCTGGTGTTCTTTTGGAAGGTTGGCTGCACTTTTTATAGGCGCTCCGTTGATGGAGACCAAGCGGTTCAACGAAGTCCAAATGATTTTTTATTGCTTTAACGATAAAGCCAGCTTTATGCACGATCAAAGCATAGCCTCTTTTCCGGTGGACCTTGCTGGTAATACTGGATTTGTCAAGCTGTTTGCTGCGTGGCAAGCAGAAAAGATTCAAGTTTCTGTGGCCAGCTTTATGTCCTTCATGAACCGTTATTACTTGACCAATATGGCTTCCAAAGCGTATGGGTTTAATAACATCTTCACTAGGGATGAAGATGGAAAGGCAACAGTGGCAAAAAATGTCAGTGTGAGCCAGCTTTCTTCCAAAAAAGATGCCGTATTAAAAAAAGCATATGGAGAAGATGCAGATGTTGCCTTCAAGCTGCCGAGGATAAGGATGGCGACCGAGTGCGTTCCGCACATAAAGACCACCGGTGATGAAGAAACAGCAGCGGGATCTGCAGATACGATCTTGAGGCTTCACTTTTATGATAATTCTGCTGCAAAATACGCTGGCTTGCACGACATTCTGACATCGATTCGAAGCAGTGAAATGGGCGCGGTAAGAAATGCTGCAAATGCAGTTTCTGCCACAGATGGAGCTTCAGATTCTAATTGGGCGCAGGTAACGTCTGAATATCAGGCCAAGATGGACAAGATGGGGCTTTTAGAAAAGAATAAAGAGGGTGATTACTACAGCGTGGTTGGAGGGGCTCCAGCGCTGAAGTATTTTATTCGCCAAGCGATGCCTTCCATATTATTCGGCTCTCAAAATTGTGCCCTGCAATCTTTGTCGATGGGTTCCATGCACAATTCAGCCGATACCACTATTCACATGATGAGGGCGCAGAGAGAATCTACTTCCGACAGTGGTACTCCCGGCGAACAAGACCGAGGGTTGCCAATTAGAATGATGCCCATGCAAGTCAGTGGACAATCGATGGGCTGTCCACTGCTTTCCCACGGTCAACAATTTTTTATAGATATGGGAACGGGGACATCGGCTGATAATGTTTATGCGGTGTCAGGATTAGACCACTCTATCGAGCCCGGTAAATTTACGACAAAATTCAAGCTTATTCCGATCGACGCCTTTGGAAAATATGAATCTGCAATCAGCCAAGTAAACAAGGCTCTAGGTGTAATAAGTAATGCCGAAGCGGCTGAGGGTGAGTGATAAATAATTTGATTTTGCTTGAAAATTGCTTTTTAATATGTTATATTAAAGCATGAAGATCGCCATTCCGCAAAGTCGATTTCTTCGGCAGTTATCTTTAGTCAACTATAAGAATACTTTTAGCTGGAGAGATCAGCCTGAAGAAGATGCTTATGTCTTGGGAGATGATTACCATCCCAGGTCCATGACGCCAGTTTTCGAGCTACTTGGAAGTAAAAACTTCCCCCTTATTCCTGTAGAAGTTCAAACAGCTTTTTCTTCGTTGGGTGTGAGCAAAGAGAATCTCCCCATTGATGGCGTTCAATCTGATATTAGCATGATTGCATGCGTTGAAGCAGCGTTTAAGCATGCTCGTGAGTCACTGAGTGAACTCCAAACGACCGGCTATTTAGATACCTTTATGGAGTGTAACAGGACCCTCAGAAGGCTCCAGAGGGCCTGCATTGATATTAATTCACTTAAGCGTGGAATTGAATCTAAAGAAATTAAAAATGTTTCGGTTGCAAAGGGGTTTTTCCCTCAAAAAGATGGATTTCTCTCTCTTTCAGAATATAGCACCACACGTACATTAACGGGTAGAACGACTATTGTCCGCGGACCTCAGATTTTGACAGCTCCTAAGCTTATTCGAAAATATCTAACTTCGTCTTATCGAGGTGGAAAAATAGCTCAAGTAGATTTTGTATCATTGGAGCCCCGAGTCGCGATGCAGCTTACTGCAGAAACTTTGGGACCAGATGTTTATGAATACTTGGCTGAAAAACTTTTTGTTCAGAAAGTTTCTCGGGCAGTTGTTAAGAAATTGGTGCTCTGTGCCGTTTATGGAGCCTCAGAATCTACTCTCAAGAAGGGCTTACCTGATGGAATTAATATTAAGCAGCTAGTAGAAAAAACCAAAGAGATTTTAAACTACGAGCTTGTAGTTAATGAGCAATCTAACAATTTTCAAAAAAATGGCACAATTCAAAATTTTTTCGGCCGACTAGTAGAACCGCAGCACGCGCGCGATTCCTTATTATATAATAACTACATTCAGTCGACAGCAGTTGATGTTGCACTCTTGGGCTTCGGAAAAATACTAGATAGAGTTTCAACTCGCGTACGACCAATTTTCTTTATCCATGATGCCATGCTGGTCGATCTTCATCCCGATGACATAGAAGAGTTTAAGAAAGTTTCTTCTAGCATAGTTATTGATGGATTAGGCGAATTTCTGCTTGATTTCCAGCTTTTAGGGTAATATTTATTACTAATTGGTGTGAGTAATGAACGCAGAAGAGTATATTAGAAGCCATATTAGAAAAATTCTTTTAGAGCAAGAGGAAAAAGCTACCTCTTCTAAAAAGAAAAAGAAGACTAAAAAAGTTAAGTCCGTAGGCGTCGGCCGCGGAAGATTCAGTTTTAGTATATCTGAGGCTGGAGCATTAGCTAAAGAAGATCCAGGAAAGCTAATGAGCAATCTTAAAGTGGGATCTGCTGATAAAAATAAAACCCAGCTTGAAATGTTGAAAAAACTTCTCGAAGATGCTGCTTCTGGTACAGATGAAATGAGTGAAGTTTTTACTGTTCCTTCTAAGCAGCCAAAGGCCAAAGACAAAGATGGAAATGAAGTAGAATCCGTAGCAATAAAAGTGTCTGTTATACCCATACGCAATGCCCAAAAATATATTGAGCACACTCTCATGGGAGCAACAAACGCTTTTGGAATCAAGTGGAACAAAAATGTTGAAGTCACTAAATCGGGTGACAACGTAGTGGTTTATTTAAAATGAAAATAGAAGAATTATTACGAAAATTTGTGCTTCAAGTCTTGAACGAAGAAAAAGATAAAGAAGACAACCTCCTTGGTGAACCCGATCTTTCTAAAGAAGATGAACGAGATGAAGACGGAGAAGAGGCTCACCACGATGAGCAAAACGTTACTAGCAATATAGCTGGCTACACACTGCCATTGGGGGCCTCTAATTCTCCTACTACGCTTAAGCAGCGCGGAGACATTGCGGGCTCAGGATTTGGCGGAGCAAAACCAGCCAAAAAGAAAAAGAAGAAAAAATCGCAAGATGATCAAGATAAGGACTGGTATAAATGAGATCATCTTTGCTGTTATCGTTATTTTTACTTTCATGCGGCGAAACTCAAGTCCAGTTAGAAGCCCGATGTAGTCCAGTGCTTACAAGAATTTTAGAAATTCAAGAGCATCGTGAAATTGTCAGGAAAGATTTTCACATTAAACTGGAAGATTACAACACGGGTCATATGAGTTTTCCGGTTTGGCAGAGAGAAAAAAGTGTTTGGTTAAGTCAAGAAAATCGATTAGCTGCAGAAGTTGATGCACTATACGAGTATTCTTATGAAACCAAATGCTTACAATGAAAAACGAAAATTATTTTTTTGAACCTGGAGATTTAATCGCTGTTTTTGGTGGCGAAATTGGTAAAGACGGCAAATCAGCCGATCGAGTTTCAATTTGCGTGGTGCTAGCATGCGGAGAAAAAGATTTGATTGTAGAAGATAAGCATAGTCGATCTTATAGTCGTTCATCTCCTCACCACAAAGTTCCTAAAAATATCTGTCATCGGCTTATAATGGATCCAGACCTCTTATCTCAAAACTATACTACTGTTCCAAAAGTGGGTGATTTAGTTTTATCTTATACTAGGGATACTTTTAGAGATGAACCACCGGTGCAATTAGCTGGAATACTTTATAAAACGGTTTATAATCTGGGAAGACCTGACAAATCTACTCTTCTTTCTGATGGCGAAATGAAAGAAGTTTCTTATGACTCTTTGATTGTTTTACAGACCAATCACAAAAAATAAATTTTGAACATTTAGTTAGCAGTTGATATTATTATTATATAGCTACTTAGCTATATTACTAAGAAATTAGATTTTGCACATTTAAACATTTGGAGGTTAAAAATGGCACTTGATCTTAACGCAATTCGAGCAAAACTGAATAAACTCTCAGGCAATAACAGCCGGCGAGACTCACTTTGGCGTCCCCAGGAGGGTGAGGAGCACGTAGTACGAATCGTTGCTTTTCCCGATAACGATGGCCAGCCCTTTAAGGAGCGTTGGTTCTACTATAACATTGGAAACAATCCTGGCCTGCTAGCTCCGCACCAGTTTGGCAATCCCGATCCAATTCAAGAGCTTATCAATGAGCTTCGCTCTGACGGAAATAAAGAGAGTTATGAATTGGCTAAGAAGCTTTATCCCAAGATGAGAGCTTATGCTGCAGTTATTGTTCGAGGAGAAGAAGAAAAGGGAATTCGCCTTTGGTCTTTTGGGAAGATGGTATACCAGTCACTTCTTAATATCATGCTAGATGAAGATTATGGAGACATCACCGATCTTACTACTGGTCGAGATATCAAGGTTGTTTGTACCAAGCCACCAGGCAGAATGTATGCAGTAACAGATGTTCGACCTCGTGGAAAGTCAACCTCGCTCGCAGAAAGTCAAAAGACTGCAAAGACTTGGATCGATAATATTCCTAATCTAGATGACATTTACTCATGTAAGTCATATGATGAGCTGGGGAAGATCGTCAACGCGTGGATTGGCGGCGATGAGGATGCTGGAGACGATGGAACTAGTCGTTCTTCTAAGACTCCAACCCCACCC
>DQKQ01000114.1 GCA_015660615.1 Flavobacteriales bacterium | reverse complement strand
TTTGAATACCCGTAGTGTGCAGAAAATGTATATGCTGCATCGGGCCACCGAGCATCAATAAGAATAGAACCACTGGCTTTACCTTCAGAATCAGTTTCTACTGTGTCTGACCAAATCGAAACGATGGCTAAATTAATGTCTAAATGTTTTTCAAGATATGGTTTTAGAACCTCTTTGTCACCAGCCGCAATTTGTTCTTTTTGTGCTGGTGTAAGTTCAGTCATCACTTGATTGATAAGTAATGCCAGATATTGAGTATCTAAATAAGTTAATTCTACTGTGGCTCTATCTGAAGCCCCCTTTTGTTCGTCAGCAAGAGTTTCAATTTCCCACTCTATGGTAGAACCTTGAACTACTTTATCAAAAGCAACTACTGTATCCCCGTCTTTTTGTTCTGATGTCCAAGGAATATCTTGTTCTGTTGGATTCTTTACATTAACTCTTGAAATAAAATTAGTTTTACATGCCCAAGAACCGGATTGATCTAAAAACCAATTGCCACTGTCTGCCATTCCTGTGGGTAGTTTACTCCCTTTTTGTGAAGCCCATGCCATAGATTCACTCTCCGTCACCCGAAGATCCGGAAAATAGTCCTAACTTACCCAAAATTGATACGGCTATTAGGCCTCCGATGGCTAAACCCCCATAGGTAACAATTTTACCAATGGCTCCTAAACTTTCTGCTGCTTTTTCTTGACATTCAGTCACATGTTCTGTGAACTCTGGGGTGCCTTCTACTAAACTTGCTGCTTCGGCTTTTTCATCACAATCTTGTCCTGTTGATGATGCTACCCACGCATTGACGGCATCGCTGTTCATGAAATCATTAAATATAACAATAGCGGTAACAGCAGCGGCACCGGTTTTGAAAACAGTTTTTCCTACTCTTTCTATTGCCCCTTCTGGTAATTGTTCTACAGCCTTTTTGGTAGTTTTTTTAGTTATTGTTTTAGTAGTTTTTTGACCGGCTTCTTCGGCCATACTCTTCAGATTCTTTTTGAGTAGGGCTTCTATTGTTTCTGCGGAAGCGTCTTCTGATGCTTCTTCAAGTGTTAGTTTCATGGCTTTTTCCATGGTTTCTTCGCTGATTTCTTCACCAACTTCTCGAGCAACTTGTTCTTCTATTTCTTTGAATGCTTCTTTACCTATCTTCTCTTCAACTTCTTCGAGAAGTTCTTTAAAAACCTTTTCTCCGCCCTCTGAGATTACATCGTCAATAAGGGTATTAAACTCTCGTTGGGCTGAAGGTGGAAGGCGACCATAATTAGATGGTAGGGTTTGGCCCCAAACGTGACTCATAGTAAAATATGGGCCATACAACTATTTATATTCATCGGTTATTCTTCTTCGGTAGAAAAGAAGACCCATCGGCTTAGGTCTCCATTAATAGTGCCATCATTGATTTGTTCTAAAAATACCTGCAAATCTTCAAATGAATCAAACATAAAATTATAATCCATAATGCCGAATAACCAATTAGGTGCATTGGCCCTACCACCCTCTATAACTACTAAAGTAGGTTTTCGCTGATCGAGGGAGTTCAATAATTCATGAATAGTTCCAAACATTCTAATGTTGGTGTTTAGATAAATGATTAAGAAATCTGAAACATCTACCATTCTTAAATCTACATGCACGATGTCCTTCATGCGTTGAGTCAGTTCGAAATATCTACCTGTCTCTTTCAAATGCATCATTTTTCTTTTCTCGTCTTCTATTTCTTTGTATTGGGCATAAGCCAATGGTTTCTTACATGGATCAAAAACAGTGATACCAAGTGGTTTTAAAAACTTAGTTAAGTCTTGTCTCCAACCTACGCCATCGTCTTCTGCGGCGTCTATCGGCCCCGCTAAATAACAACGCAAACCCTTTAATCTTTCCATTAATATTCCCTCCATTCACACCAGATATCGTATTTAACAACATACCAATCAGCAACGTTATCATCAGTTGCATTATCACTACCATCAGCCATGATTTTCAAAGTTAGATTGCCATTATATGAATAGTTGTCTGAAACTACCAACATGTGGGTTCTCCAAGTTACAGTATTGGATTTATTACTCCACAGCACAGTTCCATTATTATCCAAAATGGATACATTAACGGAACCTTGTTGCCACACCAAAGGCTGATGGAATGAAGCACTCATATTTACTTCTACCCATACTGACATATTGGTTTCATTAAGGGTAATTTGGGTGGTATTGCCCATACCCATTGGGGCATAGTTATTAAACTGATAAGAGTTCATATAATTGTATTCGGATCCTCCTACCATATCCTCTATCAAACTGGGTGGTTCTTCGTCAGCCATACACCCGCTTAATCCTGCCAACAGAAATAGCATACCCATCATTATTGCATTCTTCATTTTCTTCACCTTTTGTTTGACCCACAATGCCGACAATATAATTCTGAATAAGGGTAAGAATCCCTAATCCATTTATCTTCGGGTGGACATTCAGTATCGCAAGCGATACGGGCCTCTTTTTCAGAATCTCCAATAACTTTTAGTAATTGTTTTTTCTGTTCTTCTAAGCCTTTCATTTGTTCCCACAGTTCCTTAATCTTAAGTCTCCGAGGGTGCTCATGTAGACTGGCCATAGGTAAAGGTTGTCCCAAGCACTGTTATATACTTATTTCTTTTTGTCGTCAACTATTTTGACTCCTGTTGGAAATCCGGGGGTTTGATAATAACGAGGATCTATACATCGAGAATGGACTCGACGACCCTCTCGGAATATACTAACATCGCCGTCACGAATTAACTGATTACAAACTAAACAATAATCAAGCATATTTCCCCTCCCAATAATGTAATCGTCCTACCTTAATAAGACTTTCACTCGTAAGTTATGTTATTACCATCAATCTTAAGTCCTTTAATACTAAGTCCTTTGAGATTAATATCCTTTACTGCAATAATTATAAGGGGTGGGTTGCGACGATAAATTACACTGGAAGGTGGCCACATCTTAACAATCTCATCCAAAATATTTGGTATGTAGCGTTGTTTCCCATTGATAACTACAGGAACCATTTCTACTAATCTCCATTGTGCACCGCTTGGTTTCTTCCCTCGATAGATTTCTCCAGTTTGTCTATTAACCCATTGGTTATTATCATGGTCAGGGGAGGGTATGGGTGGTAGGGGGTTTGTGCCACCTTTTCCGCCTTTTCCACCTTTTCCACCTTTTCCGGGTGGACCGGGTTTTTTACATGTTGGGCATGGTTCATCGCCGGGTTTGCCGGGTGGACCGGGTGGTCCGGGTGGTCCGGGAGGGCCGGGTTTGTCGCCTTTTCCGGGTTTTTTACATGTTGGGCATGGTTTACTTGGAGGCATTCTTGGTTGTTTTGGATTCCAATCTGCTTGATATTCTCTTTGCATATCTTGAACACGAGAAACCAACTCTATAAAATTAATATCTTTTTCAATACTCGCAACTATATCTTTTTCAGCACCCATTTCTTTGGCCATTTGAAATTGGAAATGTAATTCTTCTAATGCTTCTTCGATCTCAATACTGTTTTTAAATTGGGCATAATAATTGGCTTGGCGGTAGAGACGCCCCATTTCATCCTCAGCAGGTTCTTCTAAAATATATTTATAATAATTCTCTGGGCTTTCAACTTGTGGTTTATCCATAACTTCACTAATAAATCCTGATAGGACTTCTAACATTTCTTGGAATACTAATTCACGATTTTCCGGGGTATTGCCAATTTGTTCTAACAGCATATCTACTTCAGGGAAGGTTTCATCTTGTTGTCTGATGGCATCTGCTAAAGCAGATAATTCGTCACTATCTAAATCTATTGTTACTTCATTAGATTCAATATGGGTCCATCGACCTTTACCATCACGGGCTTGAGAGGGATCATAATTGGCTTCAAATGATTCTGCATCCATTTTTAAACCTATGCCAATATGCATTTGCGCTTTACTAATTTTTCCTTGTTTATACATCATTCGGAGTTCCCAATCTGGAATATCTCCTAAGAATTGTGTAACAACTGATTCTGCATCTAACTTTTTAGTGGAAATTAAATCCCAACCTCCGAATGGTTGTTGGAGAATATCCATCAATCTATTTTCAATGGCTTCATGAATTAATGTATGATCTTTAAGTATGTGGGTTGGCATTTCAAAGGTAATACTTTTAGTTGTCCTTTTGTCAGGAACTTCGACATGAACTGTCAATTCACTTAAAGATGTGTCGGCACCAAATCTTTTGGCATAAATACCTGCCATTACGTTATCACAACACGGACAACCCTCTGTCAAAGAACAAGAATCGTGGTTTGGTATTTTACAAGTAGTGCAGTATTCGGCTTCAAAGGTTTCTGCTTCATGCAAGTGAACTTCACGGAGTTCTTTAGACTTGCCATCAAAATATGGAACTTCCTCTACTCCTTCGCAACAGTCTTCGGCATCGTTCTGGTCTTCAAAACGACGATTACAAGCATTACAAATCCAAACGGTTATTTTCTCATCGTAGGCCTCAACTCCGAACTTCCTTCTTTCATAATCGGTTCGGTTTAGTTCTGAACATTTTGAACATTCATATCCTTCATTTATCAAATCCCAATCGGAAGTAATTTCTCCACAAGTAAAACAGATTCTTTCATCATCTTCCAGACTCATTTCTTTGGTTTCAACTAAACTATAAGTATATGGCCTACTGGATTTATCTACAATAAATATATCAGGCATCCTGATTAAACGATTACTTAGTGCCATGGCATGAATTGGAGTCGCTGCAGAACGGTGGTCGGGAAGGGAGGGGTGGATTTCCGCCGCAGTGGATTTTCCATGTGTTCTAATATATTCAATGGCTACGGGAATCCATCTTTGTTTTCTTCCTTTGGTGACCCTACTACCTGTGCGTTTAGTGTATTCTTCAGCATCATACAAATCAAATGCATATGCAGTTCCTCTATCTGGTAACCATCGTGGATTAAAGTCTTCCTTGATGTCGTTTAAAGAGGGCCAACCACTATACATGGTTGGAATGTGACTTCCTTCATAGTCACGGCCTTCAGGATTAAAGTTCTCAAGAAGTTCTCTGGTTTCAGACTCTAATTTTTCCCAGACATAATTAGGATCATCATCCCAAATATACCTAATGGCCTCCAACTTAAACTTATGAACTTTATTAACTATATACCCTATAGTGTGTGCGGATTTATGTTCAGCCACATTACTCCATAAAGTCATGCATTCTACTATCCCACAATAAGTTTCTGATGCGTAGTCTACATACTCAACACAATGCCACCACAATATTTCTAATGCTTCTAAATAGGGTTCCCAATAATCTTCATCATCAATTTCCTCGTCGCCTTCAGCATTCTTAAGATAATCCATATATCCACAGGTGCATCCTGCGATAGTAGCACCTGCACCAGAACAATTATCACAAAGTTCTGATTCTGCTCTTTTACGGTGGCTCGGAAGATGAGCATTCATATGACCATTAAGTCCCCTAAAGGAATCAAATTGCTTTCCGCATATTTTGCAGTTAACGGTCATAAACTATTTATAGCCACACAACTACTTATACTTTAGTAATATAACCAAATTACTAACTTCTTTTTAATTCCCACTCTTCCCACTGTGTTCCATCCCATGTATTCCAACGCAGCACTCTTTTAAAATAGTGTGTTTCTGCACACCATCTGCACTCTATAATTGGTTCTTCCACATCTCTAAAATCTCCAATAATTGCTCCGTCTGTGCACGGACAGTAGCGACTAATGGTATAGGTCATTAGTGTTATTACTTCAGATTTCAACTATTTGTAGTTTGATCTTTATCTATCCAATGCTGATGAAGGTTCCACCAGACATCATAGTAATGATATACTGGAACTAAATATAGGGTCAAAAGAAGTTGAAGTGGTCCTGATTGAAGGATATACCTATCCCACCATTCGCCGGGGTATGTATAGAGGAGGAATCCCAAAACGACGGGTTGAATCATTAACAGTCCATAAATAGGTCTGATGAAAGATTTAATCCAAGCCTTCATTCCCATCCCAACCAATTTTGGGGTTTATAGGTGTTGGTGTCTCGATCATAATGGAGAAGGTAGAGATATGGATGGTGGCCTATTTCAAACTCCATTTCTTTGCAGACAGATTCCCATGCATTCAAAAAACTGGTGAGGGCTACAGTAAGCCCAGTAATATACATATTGAGTTGTTGAACCTCTTCTAAGTTCTGTTGAAGGAGCCAATCCTTAGCATGAAGTTCGAGTTCATCGAACTCCATTGGATTGTCTATCTGGCTCCAGATAAACTCACTAACGGGCATTTCATGTCGTCCGGCACACAGGCCGATATTCATCACTTCGCTTCCTTGGTTACCCATAAAGTAAGTTGTTGGGGACTACCCTTATAAACATTTATTCAAAAAGATATTGTATGCAGCCGTTACTATTATATAGTTGTCGGAATCAAAAGTAATTGTGGGTTCTACTGTCTGGTTGAATGAAAAACCACTTGCCGAGTGGTTAAAAACGCATGATGGGGTTTTTGGTGTCTATAAAATGGATACTTCGTGGTGGCCCTCTTTTGATGAACATGAGTTTTCCAGTATAATTAATTTTCTCACTACTGATAATGACTACTCTAAGGAAGATTTAGATGCCGATATGAAAATATGGAATGAACGTGGTGTTCCTATGTCTGTATTAGAGGGAGGAGATCCGGAGATTGGGGGTCAACCAGAACACTGGGAAGTTCTATGGAAACAAGTCCCTTGGCAAGATAATCCTGTGTATTTTTATATATCCAATGCTTCAGATGATTTTAATGGGGGTAGCATAACTCCTGATGCTGATGGAACTGTAAAAATTAAGTTAGATTATTTGGGTGTAAAGTTAGACAATGACGGTCTGATTTATATTCCTAAAGGGATGTTTGAAATGGTTAAGTCTTATAATAGTATTAATCATTATGATGTGGCCAAAATAATTGGTAAGCAGTAGCCCACATTAAAGGAACTGAGTCTCCGCCTAAGATCCACAATCGCTCCAACCGATGGGAAAACCCATCAGCCATTCCACGAAATTGGCCGGAAGCCTGCTTTGGGAGACTGGCACTGAGGTATGGGGCAGATTCCAAGATTTCGGACCAAGCCTCAGAATCCCGAGGTGGTGGAGGGTTGGGAAATCGCTTGAGGATGTTTTCAATTCGCTCCAAATCCTGCTGGCTGTCGGAAGGTTGTCTGGGGCTTTCCCTGCTCTCATCTTCTTCATTGTTCTTTCCATCCCTGATGACCCCTTCCAATCCCTGTGTCCGGGGGTTGGCCATAGGTTTCCCTTTAGTATTTCTGGTGAGTGCCATGAAGAGTCTTCGGCGTCCATGTGTGAGCCCAAGTTGCCGTGCGGAGATTTCTTCAATCTCCACTTGGAAATCCATTGATTGAAAGAGGCTACAGATTCCAATAAATGACTCTCGCTGTTTGAGAAGTTCGGAACGCATCTCAAAGAGTGCTCTTTGGGGCTGAAGTTCTGCAAGGAGTTTCCCAACGGATTCCAACAAAGTGGTGTCTTCAAGACCCCGATCGATGAATGAGCCAATGATGAAATCCACTTGTTGACTCCAAGATATGCTGTTGAAGGTTTCAATCTGATCCCAGACAGGAACTTCAGATAGGTGGCCTGATTCCATGTTCTTGATGAGGGTGGCCACGGCATAGGCCCGCTCTTCAATGATACAGATGGGATTGAATGTTTCTCCAAGAGCCAATCGGAGTCCCAAGAGGGGACCTCCACTCCCGGGACGTAAAGCCAAGACATTCATAATTCTCCTGACTGGTTCTACTGTCAACCACCTATATGTAGTTTATTGATACTATTGGGTATAAAATGGCTGGCCTTGTAAAGAACCATGTTTAAAAGTTTTTTTGGATTCTGCCACGAGGAATGTATGTTAAACTCACCTATGTTTGATAATGTTTCATAAGATGGACTAACTCCTTCTGTCAAATCTTCCCATAAGTCAGCCACTTTATTATGATACGGTGAAAACCCTACTCCTTCTATGTTGAGGAACACCTTTTCAACTGGTAACTCGCCTTCATAGAGTTCTACAAGACACGCATTATAAAAAGCATAAATGCCATTATCAGGATCATCAATAACCCATGTGCAAGCGGAAATACCTCCTCTCTTATTTGCGTAAACAATAAACCATGGTTCGGCAGTAGCGGAAGTATCTAAGTTTGGAATATCTCCTAATGACGGAAGTTTTATAATAGTTCCGTCTTTTGGCCACACCCAGACATTGGAATCGAACCGATGGTGGTATCTCATTCAATCCACTCGCCTGTAACGGCATCTCTGCCCTGATGTTCCCACAACTCCTCTTTGGTGCGGAAACGACGCAGAAGGTTGGTATGCTGCAACCACTCATGATTAATACTATCTGGTATCCGTATCTTCTGGATAAAGATTGGTGGTGCTGGCCAAACGCTTTGCCCTTTTGTTTTATCGTATTGGCTGCGACCCATCAATATCTCCATGAACTTACTTTCATATTCCTTATCTCCATAGCCACTTTCTTGCAGCGAGAATAATGCTGTATAAATCTTTTCCATGAGTCCTTTATCTGTAAGCCATGTTATCCATGACTGGGGGTCACGCTTAGCGGAGATGATATGAGCAATGGGCAGACCAAAATGTTCTTTTAGAATCTGTTCCATCGTGTCGTTGGGGAGTCTATGAAACTCTATAACCTTTCCCATGTCGCTTCCTTCGGCGTCGTCTAAGACTATAAAATATCCTATCCGTAATTTAGCCGTGTCGTCTGATGCACCTGCTCGTATCGCTTGAGGGACAAATATAATTGAGTTTTGCCAATTCTTACTCTTGCTGAAGATTTCCCAGAAATGTTCGCTGGAAGTAATCTCTACTCCTTTCTGCCAGTTCTCCATAGGCTAACTTAACTGGTTTGCTATTTATATATTAGCCCAAGATATAAATAGTTGGTCAAATAATCTATATTTGGTAATTCAATGGATGAATACACTGTAGATATCATTACATTAAGTCAAACTGAGAAACCATGGAAGTTTCAATTAACGGCCATGATCGATACTGGGGCTAAGAGAAGCAGTATTGATGAGATGTTGGCCACCTTACTTCAGTTAGAACCTGTTGGTGAAATTAAAGTATCTAATGCCATGGGTAAACAAGAAAGACCATTAGTAAAAATAAAAATAATTCATGATGATAGGGAGTATGAATTAGAAGTATCGGTCACTGACCGAAGTCAGTTATCATACCCAATGATTGTGGGTAGGGATTTCTTAGAGTTATGGAAATCTAACTAAGTCTTTTACCGACTGCATATATTCGGTTTTGTGGTTCATGGTAGTGAATCATATTTAAAATCTCTTGGCCATTATATGGATGTCCAGTCATAGATTTAGCCATGGATACTTCTTTATTTTTATCTGCCAAATCAAATACTAAAATTGGATCTGTTATGAAATATATTTGTGTAGTTTTATCTACTGGACTTTCCCACACAGCAAACAACAACCAGTCTGGATTATATGGATCTTGTTGGATTAATTCTTGTGCTATGTCTGCCCAGTAAACTTTATGAAACATATGATCCCTCCTGTATTCAAGACCCAAATTAGTAAA
>DQKQ01000284.1 GCA_015660615.1 Flavobacteriales bacterium | reverse complement strand
TGACTTAGGGAAGGATATGGTGTCCTTGGACCTAATATCGGAAATTGACATCTCTAAGGGTCTTATTAAAGTAGAGGTAAAGTCTAGCAATCCAGCTCTTCACGCTCGTAAGAGAATGCAAGGAGCAGTTGAGTTTGCACTTGAAAGAGCCTTCGGTTCAGACATTAAAACCGAGGTTAATGTAGATGCTCTTCCTGCAGAAGAACGCACTATTGAGACAAGAAAAATTCTTCCTGGAGTAAAGAATATCATCGCCGTAGCTTCCGGAAAAGGTGGGGTAGGTAAGAGTACCGTAAGCTCTAATTTGGCAGTTTCTTTAGCCCAATTAGGCTACAAGGTGGGGCTTTGCGACGCAGATATATATGGCCCAAGTATCCCGACCATGTTTGGCGTACAAGATCACAAGCCCAAGCCGATTGATGTAGATGGAAAATCTATGATGGAGCCAGTGGAGATGCATGGTGTGAAGATGTTGTCTATAGGGTTTTTCGCAGATCCTGACCAAGCTATAGTTTGGCGTGGACCGATGGCGACAAAAGCTTTGAAGCAATTATTTACAGATGTAGTTTGGGGAGAGTTAGACTACATGATTATCGATTTACCACCTGGCACTGGAGACATTCACTTAACTTTAGTTAGTGAGTTAGATCTTACCGGAGCCATAATAGTTTCTACTCCTCAAGACGTGGCTCTTGCCGATGCTCGTAAAGGCGTGGGGATGTTTAAAATTGAATCTATTAACGTTCCTGTTCTTGGGATGATCGAAAATATGTCTTATTTCATTCCTCCCGATGCTCCAGAATTTAAATATCATATTTTCGGTAGAGATGGTGTTAAGAGATTGGCTGATACATTGGATGTTCCTTTCCTTGGAGAGCTTCCTTTAATCCAATCCATACGAGAAGCTGGAGATGTGGGACGCCCAGCAGTATTGCAAGGTGATTCTGCTGCTGCAGCTGCATTTCGTGATGTTGTAGCTAACTTGCTAGAAGTCCTAGATAAATAAGTAATATAATGTCAGACCAAATCATATCAGAAGACCACAATGAATTAGCTGAGAGAATTGAGGGTGCGCTTGCACAGATTCGCCCATATCTTGAGGCTGATCTAGGCGATATTACTCTGAAAGAAATTACGGATGACTTAATTGTAAGAGTAGAACTTCACGGATCATGCGCGGGATGTTCTCTTATCGATATGACAATGAAAGGTGGGGTAGAAGCTGTTATTAGAGGCGTTGCCCCAGAAGTGAAAGCTATTGAAGCAATCAATCTATGATTCAAACAGATATTATTATTATTGGAGCTGGACCTGTAGGTCTCTTCACGGTTTTTGAAGCAGGCCTTCTCAAGTTAAGATGTCATTTAATTGACTCTTTACCCCAGCCTGGCGGCCAGTGCTCAGAGATATATCCAAAAAAACCTATTTACGATATTCCTGCTCAGCCATTTATTTTAGCAGGTGATTTGACTGAACAGTTAATGGAACAAATCAAGCCATTTAGTCCTGGATTTACATTGGGAGAAAGGGCTGAATTCATCGAGAAAGATGATGAAGATCAGTTTATTGTCACCACTAACCGAGGTACTAAGCATCGCGCTCCCATCATTGCAATAGCAGCAGGTCTAGGTTGTTTCGAACCACGTAAACCGCCGGTTGAGGGTTTGTTAGATTTTGAGGACAAGGGAGTAGAATATATCATTAAAGACCCTGAGTTTTATAGAGGAAAGAAAGTGGTTATCTCTGGAGGAGGAGATTCAGCTCTAGACTGGACTGTGTTCTTAGCCGATGTTGCTTCTGAAGTTACTTTAGTGCATAGACGGTCAAGCTTCCGCGGACACCCCGACAGTGTTCAAAAAGTGATGGACCTAGCTGAAGCGGGAAAGATTACGTTATTGACCAACGCTGAAGTTGTAGGAGTAAGTGGAGATAATTTACTATGCTCGGTTGAAGTAAAACACAAGTCAGATGGATTGTCACATATTGAGGTAGATCACTGGGTGCCGTTATTTGGTCTTAGCCCCAAGCTAGGGCCTTTAGGCGAGTGGAACCTGAAAATTTCAAAAAATGCGATTGAAGTCGATACCTTTGACTATTCAACAAATATCCCTGGTGTATATGCCGTAGGAGATATCAATACTTACCCAGGTAAACTCAAGTTAATTCTGTGTGGTTTTCATGAAGCTACTTTGATGGTTCAAAGTGCTTATAAGAGAATTTATCCAAATAAAAATCTTGTTCTTAAGTACACCACTGTTACTGGCCCGCCAGGAATGTAATCTTGAGTTTTAGAAATAGCGATAAAAGGCCATAAAAGGCCAAAAAAGACGATAAAAAGTGCAAAAAAGTGATAAAAAGGACTAAAAAGTGTTTAAAAGTTAATAAAAGCGTTTAAAAATTTTCATAAATTGATTAACACTGAGAACATGATTAAAGTTGTCGTAATAGATAGATACGACAAGCGCCATGAGTTAGATGCTCCTACGGACATGAACATGAATATGATGGAGCTTTGCAGGAGCTATGAACTTCCTGTAGAGGGTACTTGTGGCGGCATGGCGATGTGTGCGAGTTGCCACATGTATGTTCTCAGTTCTCACGAGATAGGTGAGAGGTCTGAAGACGAAGAGGATATGTTAGATGAGGCGTTCTTTGTGGAAGACAACAGCCGTCTTGGATGCCAAATTAAGTTAGAAGATTCTCTCGACGGTATAGAGATTAAGCTTGCACCAGTAGGTTAAGCTAGTTCTACGAATTTATTAATTCGTATTAGTTGAGTCCGATGCCTGGATTGAGAAGCGTTCCTGATTCGATCATATCAGCTAAAACGGGAGAGCTTTCAAGTTCCTTTACCGCTGCTATATGATGAGGAGCATGCGTATCTGAGCATATCATTCTTACCCAACCATTTTCAATTGCATAAAGAGCGGTTTCCTTCGCTAAATCTCCATAGCTTCCACATAGAGTAGCTGCATTTATGGTTAAAATCACGCCTTTTTCGTGAAGTTTTTTCAATTCAGATCTGTCTTTGTGGAAATAAGGATACCTCGCGCAATGTGCTAAAACAGGTGTGAGTCCTGAGGTTTGCATCTTGAAAATAATTTCGGCTAAGATGTCATAATTGGGAGGGAGATGAAATGCAAACTCAAACAATATCATTTCAAGTTTACTTCCATTCAATGGGTCAGTGCAAGGAAATGTTAGAAGTTCATCGGGCTTAGAAAGTAAATCTAAAAGATCTAAGTCCAGGAAGTATTCAGCTCCAAGGAAAAGCTCTATAGGGGGTAGTCTTTTTGCCACTTCTACCTTGAGTTCTTCAAATCTAGGTTTCAGAATCTCAGGGGTGTTGGGATACAAGTCGACCATGATATGTGGCGTGGTTACAAGCTTTTTGAAACCGAGGTTTTGTAGTCTGCGGATAAGAGCAATAGAGGTGTCCATATCAGGAGAACCATCGTCAACACCAGGAACAAGGTGAGAGTGAACATCGCTAATTAGCAAACTTAAATCGTTGCTAACCTGAATGTTTTTATTCTTGGCCTTTTTACTGAATCTGAACAGATTTTTTATTGCGGTAAACATAATCTTCTACTTTGTTGTCCTTATTTGTTGAGTTATTTATGGTACAATATACAATAAGTAATATTGTATAAGGGTTTTTAGCATTATTCATTTATTGAAACATCTCCAGTGAGTTTGCGTGAAGCAATGTTATCTAACCATTCGGTATTTTGAATATACCACTCTACGGTTTTTTCTAACCCTTCTTCAAATTTCACACTGGGAGTCCATCCGAGTTTATTCTCTATTTTTGATGCGTCAATGGCATACCTCTTGTCATGGCCAGCTCTATCAGTCACAAATTGAATAAGTGAATTAGACGTTCCTTGAGGTCTATTTAGTTTCTTGTCAGTGAGTTTTATGAGATGTCTTACCAAATCGATATTCGTCCATTCATTAAGACCTCCAATATTGTATGTGTCACCGACTTCTCCTTTGTGTAGAATCAAATCAATAGCCTTTGCGTGATCCTCTACAAATAACCAATCTCGAATATTTAACCCTTCCCCATAAATTGGAAGTGGAATATTGTCCTTAATATTTTTAATCATCAGAGGGATGAGCTTCTCTGGAAATTGATTTGCTCCGTAGTTGTTTGAGCAGTTACTAATCACAATAGGTAATCTGTAAGTATGACAATATGCCCTCACAAGATGATCACTTGAGGCCTTTGAAGCACTGTATGGGCTTCGTGGGTCATATGAGGTCTCTTCACTAAATAACCCTTCGTTACCGAGTGACCCATATACTTCGTCAGTAGAGATGTGGTAAAACATCTTGT
>DQKQ01000045.1 GCA_015660615.1 Flavobacteriales bacterium | reverse complement strand
TGCGATTAGTGGAAGTAGCCAAATAATAATAGAGACAGGTAAAGCGACTTTGTACAGTCGCTGAGTTGGTAGCGTGGTTTTTTCAATCGGCATTGGAAACATGGCTAACCACTCCTCTCATCGCGGTATATCCTATAAAGAATAACTGCAATATAAATCATCATAATAGCAAGCAAAATAACAGCAATGGCGGCGGCGTAACCCATGCGATAGCCGTACTCTGAGAATGCTTTCTCGTACATATAGTAAGCCAAAACTCGACTAGAGCCCCATGGTCCACCCCTAGTCATAATAGAAATCAAATCAAATGATCTTAGAGCGCCAACAACTGTTACAACAATAGCAATAAAGGTTGCAGGTTTGAGTTGAGGCAAGATAACGTACCACAACATTCGCCAGCCTCTAGCATTATCAATTCGACCAGCTTCAATTTGCTCTGGGTCAACCGAATTTAAGCCAGTAAGATAAAGAATCATGCAGTATGCAGTTTGTGGCCACAGACCTGCAGCAATAATTCCATAAGTAACATAATCTTCATCAGCCAAAATTGCTACGGGGTTAAATCCGAGTGCTTCAAGAACTACATTTAACAAGCCATTTGAGGGGTCATAGAACCAGCTAAAAACTAGACCTACTACTACTTGGGAAAGTACAAATGGAAAGAAAAATAGGGACTTATAAATACGAATACCGCGAACTGTTTGGTTCAAGAATAGAGCTGCAAACAATCCTGCTGGAATAGCTAGCAGACACAAGACTAACCAAATAACATTATTTTTTAAAGATGTATAGAAAGCATGATCATCTAAAAGCTCTGCATAATTACTCAAGCCGATATAGGTTTTTAAACCTAGCCCATCCCACTGATAGAAACTTAAACTAATAGATTGAAATATCGGAAATATAACATAAAGAAGAAAGGCGAAGATGCCCGGAGCAAGAAAAAGCCAAGGTGACAACTTGAGTTGGTTTTTTTTCCAATAAGAATACATGAATATTCCCAGTCATATATATAAAAGTCCCGCACTCAAGAATACTTGAGCGCGGGAAGAAGAAACCAGTTTATTTATTAATAAACTTGTTGGCGAACTTTCTCTAAACGCTGTACGATTGCTTCAAGACGCTCTGGATGAACCATGAACTCTTGGAAGCCTTCCATTCCAGCAGAAGCTATTTCTGCCGGCGCATCACGGTCAAAGAACTGAGCGACACCACCTGGTGCATCATTATTAAGCATGCTAAACGCAGCATTCAAGAACTTATCATCAGAAACACCAGAAGCTGCGTTGGTAGGCAACTGACCTAGCGCTCCATTCCAAGATGTCTGAACATCTGCACGAGCAACATAAGCTAAGAAGCGCTTAGCATCAACTGGATTCTTTGCACCTGAAGTTAGGTGAATAGAATCAGTAGGTGCCTCTTCAGCCATAGGAATCCCCGGAGTAATTTCTGGGAATTGGAATAAACCTAACTTGGTATCATCTAAGCCTAGCTCACGTAATGGAGCAACGGCAAAGTTGCCCATAATGTACATAGCTGCTTTACCATTACCCATAGGGGGAAGTGCCTCTTGCCAGCTCAAAGCCGCATGATTTTCAAGGAAGAAGTCTCCATCAACCAATTGCTTCCAGTTTGCCATCGTAGCACGAACACGATCATCAGTCCAAGCGATCTCACCTTTAGTAAGAGCCATATGGAAGTCATAACCATTTGTACGTAGGTTTAGGTAATCAAACACACCGCCAGCAGTCCATAACCACTTAGTACCAATAGTAATTGGTGTAACGCCATTCGCTTTGAGCGTTTCACCCGCAGCGATAAAGTCAGCCCAATTCTTAGGGACCGCAATTCCTAAATCTTCAAAGATATCCTGACGGTAGTAGACACCCCAGTTGTAGTAACTAAAAGGAATACCCCATTTTTTGCCATCAATAGTCATAGATGGAGCCGATGTCTTCATCAAAGAATAAAGGCCTTGATCAGCCCAAACATCATCGATTGGCGCAAACAAGCCAGCTTCAACGTACGGCACCATTCTGTTGCCAGCAAACCAGAATGCAAGGTCTGGCGCATCGGCAGTTAAAAAGTTGCGAATAGCAGCCTTGTAACCCTCATGGTCAAATGTATTAACAACAACATCTACATCTGGGTTCTCAGCCTCAAACCCATCAATCACCCCTTGGAGTGCGGCTTTCGGCGCTGGATCTGCATTGTATGAATTAATGACCACTGTTCCTGCCAAAACTGACGCACTCATCAGAGTGGCAGCTAAAGCAATAGCCATATTTAATTTAACTATATGTTTCATTATAACTCTCCTATAAATTGTAAATAAACACCATTTGATTCCATATGGAAAAACATTTACACATTCTTCATATGGTTAACCAAAGTTCAGTATACATAATTTAATGCATATGATTAATATAATTCTCAATTAATAGAACCGTGGTTCAATATATGGAACCAACTAATGAATTGGTTAGTAATGTATATGTTTATACGTGGTTAAATTCAAATCTTTGCTCTTCAATACTTGATTAATCCCATTACCTCTACCCGTACTCACTTGCAAGCTATATAAAATCCCAAATCTTATCTCACGTGTGAGGGAGAGTATAGCAATAGTAGCAGAGGTGTTGGTAAGCCTCCCTAGTGTCATGAAGGGGGGGTAAGCATCAGTAGGAGACTTCCGTTCTAAAAACTCAACTCAGTAGTGGCACTCAATAAAGTGTTAATTTTTAGTAATATTGTATCAATTATAGTCTGAATCTGGATGACTATACTTTATGTACCCACCAATTAAATAAAGGCAAATCGTAATGACTGAATATTTAAATTGTCTAAGCCAAAATCTGGGTGTTTGTTGAGGTTCGAGTTTTTAGACAGTTCAAATTTAGACATC
>DQKQ01000241.1 GCA_015660615.1 Flavobacteriales bacterium | reverse complement strand
CATCATACTCAACTACCCCGAGTCACAAATTGAAATGCTCCCATCGGAGAATAACCCCGAGGATCCAGACTCTGGATATCGCGACCTTCCTTTTGGCCGCGAACTATATATCGAATCCGAGGACTTCAAGATCGATGCAAACAGAAAGTGGTTCAGACTCGCTCCAGGTAAGGTCGTCCGCCTCAAGAGCGCCTACAAAGTCGAGTATGTAGATCATATCTGCGACTCCTCAGGCGATGTAATAGAGGTTCACGTAAACTATTTCGACAACTCTAAGAGTGGCTCTGATACGAGTGGCATTAAAGCAAAAGGCACCCTTCACTGGGTAGAAGCCACCAAAGCCATCGACGCGGAAGTCCGCCTCTATGATCGTCTCTTCTCCGATGAGAATCCAGATGGACATAAAGATCAAGCGTTTACAGAATTTCTCAATCCGCGTTCGTTAGAGATTCTAAAAGGCTGTAAACTCGAGCCCTCACTCACGTCAGCAAAGCAAGGAACAACCTACCAATTTACCCGCATAGGTTACTTCACTCCGGACTCCCGTTACTCCAAACAAGGCTCATTGGTGTTCAACCGCACAGTTACTCTTCGCGATAGTTGGAAGGGGAAAGTTTAAATTCTCTTAAGCCCCATCTCCGAGCCAATCTTGAGCATGAGCTCAAATGCTTCGTCGGGATCGTTTTTTATATCACCTTCAAGGATGGCTTCCTTGATTGCCTTCTTAATCTCCCCGATGGGTCGAGATGGTGAAATACCGAAAGTTTTCATAATCATCTTACCAGTGACGGGAGGTTGGAAATTCCTTACAGAGTCGTTTTCTTCGACTTCCTTTAGCTTTTTTACAACAATTTCATAGTTTTTTAAGTAACGCTTTACCTTGGTTTCGTTTTTTGATGTTATATCGGCTCTGCAAAGTATCATAAGTGCGTCGATATCATCTCCGGCTACTATTAGAAGGCGTCGAATAGCGCTATCTGTGACTACTTCCTTAGTTAAAGCTATAGGCCTTAGATGGAGGAGAACGAGCTTTTGGACGAATTTCATCTTAGCATCCATAGGGAGCTTGAGGCGCTTGAATATTTTGGGAGTCATGCGAGCCCCTTTATCCTCGTGACCGTGGAAAGTCCATCCGTTTCGATTGTCAAACCTTTTTGTGGGAGGTTTAGCGATATCGTGTAAGATTGCGGCCCACCGTAACCATAGGTCATCACTCTTGTCGCTAACGTTTTCTAGAACTTGCAGAGTATGAAGGAAGTTGTCCTTGTGTCCTATACCGTTACGTGTTTCGACCCCTTGAAGATCTACCATCTCAGGAAAGAATTGCTCGAGAAGGCCAGTCTTAGCAAGGATTTTAAATCCTTGGCCGGGACGTTTCGCGAGAATGATTTTATTCAATTCGATATGTATGCGCTCCATAGAGATAATCTCCAATCGAGCGGCGTTACGCTTAAGTGCGTCTATGCTTTTAGGAACGATAGTAAAACCTAATTGCGTAGCGAACCTTACGGCGCGCATCATCCTAAGTGGGTCGTCATTAAAAGTAATGTCAGGATCGAGAGGGGTTCGGATAACTCCTAAGTCGAGGTCGCGCATACCATTGAATGGATCTATGAGTTCTCCGTAGTTTTCTGAACTTAGAGAAAGAGCCATAGCGTTGATGGTGAAATCGCGGCGGTTTTGGTCGTCCTCAAGGGTGCCGTCTTCAACGATAGGTTTACGGCTTCCACGTTTATAAGACTCTTTCCTCGCACCTACGAACTCAACTTCTAGGTCGCCGCAGTTAAACATAGCAGTACCGAAATTTTTAAATACGTTGACTTTGCGGATTCCTAGTTCTTTAGCTACATCTTTCGCAAGGTCGACTCCCTTTCCTTCGGTTACAATGTCTATATCCTTCGACGGTCTGTCTAAGATTAGGTCACGAACAAATCCTCCGATAACAAATACACGCTCCCCACGCTTATCGGCTATTTTTCCGATAGCTTTGAAAACGTTGTGCTGTAGGGATTTTTTATAGTTCAAGATAATAGTCGAATTTCGAAGGTTGCAAATCTAATCTATAGATAAGTAGCTATGTATATTTAGCTGCGTAGAATTTTAAATCTACCAGAGGTGTCAAAGGCGGCAATGAATGAGGAGCTGGAGCTATCTAGTTCGGAGCGCCTGTGTAAACTGGTAAAATCGGCTCCGTCTAGAATCTCGGGTGAGATAGAGTTGTAGTTGATAGGGGTCGGCGAACCGGTGAGGTTAGCGCTAGAACTTGCAAGGGGGCGTGCTAAGCCACGGGCGACGAACTGTGTCCATTCGTCATGGATAAGGCGAATGCCGAGTGAGTCATCAGGACCGAGGATGCTTGGGTCGACTCCTTTTGCGCCCGGCATAATAACTGTCGTCGGTCGGTTGCTGTGCTCGAACAAATCCCAAGCGGCATCAGGTATTTCTGAGTAATGTCTCTTGATCAGGCCAATATCTGCAACGAGGACGAGGATGGGAGAGGCGTCGTCGCGCATCTTTAGCTTTCGTAGCTTTGATACGGCTTCGGAGTTTGTGGCGTCACACGCTACTCCCCAGACGGTATCAGATTTATGAATTATTACTCCTCCAGCACGTAAAGTGCGGACGGCTTCTAATGCATCATCATGCCAGGGGGTGTTGTTTTTCTTTTTGCGACTCATTTTAGTTCTCAGTTCAGGCTCTATTAGCTAGCCATTCTTCGACGTTTTTTTCTATGCGATCAAGGGGAGAGTCAGAGGAGTTACTTATAAATTCAGATCCTGTGACTTTTTCGAAGAGTTCGATATATCGTGTGGAGACGAGTTTGATGAAATCTTCTGTTAGAGTTGGTAAAGCTTGTCCTTTGAGCCCCATGAAGTCGTGGGACATAAGCCACTCTCTGACGAATTCTTTACTAAGCTGCTTTTGTGGTAAGCCTGCTGCTTGTCGCTCGGCATATCCATCAGCGTAAAAAAATCTAGAGCTATCAGGGGTGTGAATCTCGTCTATGAGCATAATCTTCCCGTCATGCATTCCGAATTCGTATTTTGTATCAACAAGAATAAGTCCTTTAGAGGCGGCTATTTCTGTTCCACGTCTGAAAAGAGCACGAGTTATGCGTTCGAGTTCGGCATATACGTCATGGCTGACGATACCTCTAGAGATGATATCAGTTGGTGAGATGTCTTCATCGTGGCCTTCCTCAGCTTTGGTAGCTGGGGTGATGATGGGTATAGAGAATCGGTCGTGTTCACTTAGCCCTTCAGGCATGGTGGCCCCACATAAGGAGCGTTTCCCGGATGCGTATTCGCGGTGTGCGTGACCTGTAAGATATCCACGTATGACCATCTCAAGTCGGATAGGTTCGCAGCGATGGCCCACTGTTACGTTTGGATCTGGAGTGGCTATTTTCCAAGTGGGAACGATGTCTGATACGGCATCTAGGAAAACAGATGCTACTCCATTTAGGACTTGTCCTTTGAAGGGAATCCCACGTGGCATAACGACGTCGAAGGCGCTTATCCTGTCAGAAACAACGGCAACGATGAGGTCGTCTCCTATGGTGTACATGTCTCGAACCTTCCCGAAATAAGCTGCTGTTTGGCCTGAAAAATGAAAATCAGTTTTCGTAATGGGAGTAGGGTGATTCACAGTAATCGAATTCACAGTTATTTATTCTGATCCTTTCCGAAGGCGGTTATGACAGCTCGTACAAGACGGTGGCGCATTACATCAACCCCTGTTAGGCGAACTGTAGAAATGCCCTCAACGTCTTTGAGGATTTCTAAAGCGTGAACAAGACCAGACTTCTGCCTGTGAGGTAGGTCGACCTGGGTTTCGTCTCCGGTGATGATATATTTCGCATCTCGCCCCATACGGGTGAGGAACATCTTGATTTGAGGGATGGTTGTATTTTGGGCTTCGTCTAAGATGACGAAAGCTTTATCTAAAGTTCGCCCACGCATAAAAGCTAGGGGGGCCACTTCTATTACACCATTTTCCATAAGCTCGGCTACCTTGTCGTATGGTAGCATATCGGTGAGAGCATCGTAGAGGGGTTGGAGGTAGGGGTCGAGTTTCTCCTTCATGTCACCGGGAAGAAAACCGAGATTTTCGCCGGCTTCTACAGCCGGTCTTGTTAGGATTATTTTCTTTACACGCTTTCCCTTAAGGGCTTTCACAGCAAGGGCAACGGCTGTGTATGTTTTCCCTGTTCCAGCAGGTCCCACTGCGAAAACCATATCGTGTTCAGAGACGGCTTCTACTAACTTGTGTTGGTTAGGGGTGCGGGCGATAACCCTGTTACCTCCAGGGCCGTGAACGATTACATCGTCGGCTCCAGCATCTCGCATGACTTTGGTCTCATTAGATTTAGAAAGCCTTTCAAGATCGTCTATAGTCAGGCTTAAATACCTGTCCACATGCCAAACAACCATTCTCATCACCTCTTCAAATCTACCCACATCTTCGCGGCTTCCCTTTACTCTAATATCGTGGCCGCGAGAAACGATGCGAAGTTTAGGGAAAAGTCCTTGTAAGGCATGTAAATTTGCATTCTCGTTTCCTAGTATTACAACTGGGTCTAAACCCTCAATAGAAATCAGTGTCTCATGCATTATGTTGGCAAAAATAATCACCCCACCTTTGTTCCGTGCCTATAATTACACTTACATCTGATTATGGACCAGAAAGGTTCTATGCTGGTATCCTAAGAGGGGCGCTTGCTACATTAGCTCCCGAGGCTACAGTAGTTGACTTATCACACGATGTTCGTAAGTTTAGCTCAGTAGATGCAGCTCTACTTCTTAAATCATGTGTGAATCATTTCCCGAAAGGAACTGTACACATTGTCGCCGTGATGTCTGAGGCGACAGTTGAGCAGCCACATAGAATAGTTCGGATAGAAGACCAATACTTTATCGGATCTGATTCTGGGGTTTTTCATTTGATTTTCGGGAAACAGCCCGATGCTGTATACGACTTGTCTAACATGATGGCGGACTTTGATTACCCCACTTTTCCAGAGCGTTCGATCTTCGTTCCTGCGGCTGCCCACCTATCAAAAGGTGGTATCCCTGAGCTTTTAGGTCGCCCGGCAGCAATTTTAGAGCCTAGGTCTGTACTTCACCCGGTTTTCGAAAACAGAGTTTTGACGGGACATGTTATTCATATCGATGGGTTTGGAAATTGTATTACAGACATTACTAAGAGAAGGTTTAAAGATGTGGGGACGTTTAGGGAGTTCGTGATAGTGATGCGTTCAAGCAGGAGTGATATTAGGAAAATATGTGAGAACTATAGCGACGTGCCAGTGGGTGATTCTGTTGCTGTGTTTAATCATTTGGGGTTTTTAGAGATCGCTATTTATAAAGGGGCTCCTGGAGCTGCAAATGGTGGTGCGTCAAGTATGTTAGGTATTAAGTTAGACGACGTGATTAGGATTGAGTTTTCCGAATGAATTTATTTGTTTAAGATGAGTAAGGCAGAAATTATCAGGATTGTGCGAATGACTTTTACCCAGGAGACATTGAAACAGTTTGAGGCAATTTTCAAAAAGCATGAAAAGGCGATAGGTGACCAACCCGGTTGCTTTAAGGTCGAGCTTGTAAAAGACTCAACAAATCCTTTAGTGAGAGCGACCGTTAGTAGATGGGATAGTGAGGAGAGTTTAAATGAATATAGGAAGTCGGAATTGTTTGGTGAAGTTTGGCCTGAAACGAAGCGACTTTTTGCTGCAGCTCCAGAGGTGGTGTCTTATATAAATCTTAACTAAAGGTAGTTAACATGAAATCACTGATATTAAAGGAGATACGCACATTTTTTAGCTCACTAACGGGCTACGTTGTGATTTCTGCTTTCCTTCTTTTAATGGGACTGTTTCTGTGGGTTTTCCCAGGACCATGGAATATCCTTTCCAGCGGCGTAGCGTCTATGGATCCTTTTTTCACCCTAGCTCCCTGGGTGATGCTTTTCTTAGTCCCCGCAATTACAATGAGGTCCTTTGCTGAAGAGAGAAGGAATGGAACCCTTGAACTTTTGCTAACTCGCCCTCTTCTCGAAGGTCAAGTCATTTTTGCAAAATACATAGGCGCACTAGCGTTAATCTCGTTATCACTTGTTCCTACACTTGGGTTTGTCTATATCCTTGGGGTGCTCGGTAGCCCTATGTGGAACTTGGATTTAGGTGCTATTTGGGGGTCATACATAGGCCTGTTATTATTATCGTCTTCCATTGCCGCTATAGGAATTTTCTTATCAGCCTCTACTTCCCAACCCTTAGTAGCCTTCCTTGCCGCTATGCTGCTATCGACAGTTGGGTATATAGGATTTACCGCCTTGGGAGATTTCGCCCTTTTAGGAAATTGGGATTATTATTTTGTAAACATGGGGTTTGAAGCGCATTATAGATCTCTGAGTCGCGGCTTGGTGGATACGCGAGATGTAGCGTATTTCATATTCGTAGATTTGCTTTTCTTGCAATTAGCGAGGTTCGTCCTTGCCCTTTATAGGGGACGCTTAGGAAGGGAAGGCATGAGGTTAATTATGGTTATGACCATAAGTTCTTTGCTTTTATTTGCAGCCCAAATTGCACATACTACTTTCGACCTCACAGCAGAGAAACGTCACACCCTCACCGAAGGTTCGATAGTTATACTTGATGAGCTCGATGATCATTCGAAAGATGTTGTTGTCACTTGTTATTTAACGGGTGATTTCCCTGCGTCATGGAAGAGGTTAGAATATGCAATCAGAGAAAAACTCGAGGAGTTCGCTGATGTAAGTAACAACCGCTTGCGGTTTAAATTTATTGATATATACAGCACTGACGATAGAAGGACGCGGGGCCAAAACGAGGAGAAACTCATAGAACTCGGGCTGTCCTTTACAAGAATAGGCTATGAATCGTCTGGGGGGAAGACGTTTCGCAATGTTTGGCCTTCAGCACTGATAAGCTGTGGGGAGAAAGAGGTTCCCGT
>DQKQ01000196.1 GCA_015660615.1 Flavobacteriales bacterium | reverse complement strand
TATTATCACTGTTATCACTATTATCACTGTTATCACTGTTATCACTACTATCGCTGGTGCTGCTATCACTAGTGCTACTATCACTGCTATCGCTAGTGCTGCTATCACTGCTATCCACACTATTATCCGAATTGTCTACGCTGTTATTTGAAGAGTCACTGACATCTGCGGATGATGTGGTTGTGGTTGCAGTATCACCAAGATTTCCACCAACCACAGTCTTATCACCGAGAGAATCTGTGATTTTATTGACAATGCTTGTTATGGCACCGAATTTAATAACACCATTAACGGTCGATGTCCAAAACTTATAGCGGTCTTCAGAGCGTGCAATAGCTGCATCATTAGCGTTAGGTGCACGTTCAGGTATTACTGGGGTTTCAACAGAAGTTCTAAACATACAAGCACCTCCGTCTGGCCTTTCACAAGTTAATGAAGTATATTCGATTACTGTTGCTTGAGCCTCGACTATACGTGCGTCTCTATCTGCCCTTGCGATTTCTATATTTGCATTGGCAATTATTGCTTCATTTGATAGATTGGCAGTTGTAACCGTAGTTGCAGGATTTACTGTACTACATGCTGCTAAAGTAATAATAACTGCACCGATTGATAATTGTGTTAACTTCATTACTTAATCCTTGTGTTAATCACCATCACTATTTAGTTCGGTGAGATATTGTTGCTGTTTAGTATAAGTTCGTTCAGAATCTAAAACTAATTCTTTATCACTATTTTCATAGTACGTAATATATTCGTTCCATGAAAAGAAATCCTTCCTATAATAGCAGTAAAATAATCCAGAGTGCTTCTGTGGTGCTGTCATATTTATCTCTCTACCAATTGTGCATTACATTTGCGACTATGATTATACATGTAAGCATATTGATGCCTACAATGAAGCTTCTAACCACACAAATAATATCATCATTACCCGCAGTTTGTTCATCAGAAAACGAGCCTAATGCGTGCTTCCAAATTGTCCAAACATTAGTCATTTACAATTCCCTTAATAAACTTTTCAAAGGCCACGATTTTTTCAACTCGGTCAGGCCAAAGGATATATTCTTTATCTGCATCTTTCTTCAAATTCGTCAATAGTGGCTTAATCGCCGCATAAAGCTTTTGCAACTTTACTTCTGATTGTCCTGCTGATTGTACAACCTCAAGCTCAGATTCATCAACAACGGTAAACCCAAAATCAAACGTAGGATATTCATCATTCATAGTTTTATTTATACTTTTACTCATCTTCGGGGCCTTTCCATTCAAGCTGACCTGTGTGTTTATCCAAATATAAGCTATCACCTTCAAGCTCCATATCTTCACCCCAAGCTGCCCAGAATGCTTCAGGTCCCATTGTGTGCAATCGCTTGATTATTTTATCAAAATCCTCCATAATCCAATCGGGTCCGGATATCTCCCAGAGTATCTCTTCACTGTAATGTTCTAGATCATCTTCCTCGTGTTTACGTTTATTTTTATAGTCTTGAAAATCAATCACATTATCTACTTTAGATTTAACTGAAACTTCTGTAGATCCGGAAATTGTTTCAATAACTTTATTGTCACAGTAAACTGTTGCTATAGGGAACGGTCCGTCGTTCATTTCGATTAGGTAGTTATTATCGGTTGTTAGTTCTAAACCTATCACCACTCCTTTGGAGTAGTCTATAATCGACTGGTACAGTTCTCGCAAATTGGTACAACTTACTTCAAACACCTCTTTATACATGATACCTGATTCATGGGTAATAAAATACTGCATATCATTTTCCTTGGCCACGATACTTCTTATAGTTTCTTTTTTTAGATTTATTCATCGAGCTCAAACTTACGTTTCTGAATCCGATAGATGTTCCTTTCTTCACTGGAGTTGGTTTGTTTGTATTATTTGATGCCTTCCTCATTGTTCGTTCCTCCACATTTTAATTGTATTTATTAGCGGCTTGGCCCAGTTATCTCGGTCTTCAATAAATACTTGTACGCCTTGATCGCCTGCGACACAAACCACAAGCTGTTTAATCGGGTGGCCAGTCCGTTCTTCGAACATGATCGCATAAGCACTACATTGCATGAAGTAGGAATGTATCCATTCTTTTTTCTTGAGCTTGGCTGATGTTTTCCAATCAATGATAGAGTCAACACCATTCCATTGTCCGACAAGGTCAACACGACCAGCAAGCCCAAGATGCTTGGAATAAAGCGCAGCTTCTTGGTTATAGATTTTTGTGACGTTTTTGTCCAGGGTTGGTTTGACATCCAGAAATGGCGCCAGTGCATTTGGCATAGCACCTTTCGCGTGATCGGGGTCATTAGCAAGATACCTTTCTATCACATTATGAACAGCTGTTCCGCGTGTAGAGGCGCGATGGCCTATCTTTCTAGCTTCTTCTTCACCAACTCGACGTTTCCATGCTGCAATAGAATCTCTACTGAGTATCGATAGGACTGAGGTTACTGAAGGGTAGTCGTTTCCATCTGGGTCTCGATAAACACGACTTGTTTCTGTGGTTGTTGCTACTAGGTCGTTGTAGCCTAGTTCTATTGGCGAGTGGATAAATTGTTTTTGTTCATATTGCATAATATATTCTCATTTTCTCATTTGTTATTATAGTGTTTCTTTATACCGTCTGGTAGCATCCCTTACCTTTACACTCGTAGGGTCTTTCTTCCCGTATGTATCAGCAAGTTTAGATCCTGGATTTGCATCAGCAATGCGGCTCAGATTATCGTTCCAGCCGTTGGATGTCTTTAAGACCGTGCCGGTTCCTGAGATTGTACTAGGAGACTTAAGAATTATAGACTTCATGTGTTCATGATCGTGTAAATATGTACACTTTTCAGAAAAGGACATTCTTTTTGAGACAATCTCACCAGTGTGGACGTCTTCGAAGTCATACGTCGGCATCATCTGCTCCAGCGTCAACATCAACTTTCTTACGAGCTTTTTTCTTTGTTGAAGTCTTCTGCTTCTTTGTTGGCTTTGGTTTAGTGACCTTAACCTCTTCTTCATCTTTAACTTCTTCATCCTTCACCTCTTGTTTAACTTTAGCTTTAACCTTCTTCTTGACTTTTGGTTTAGCGGTTAACACATCTGGGAATGCTTCATTGAAGATTTCCCATGTAAGACCATCATATGGCATTGTTTTATCTTTAACAGCGATAAGTAAAGAAGCCTCATCAGGCCTGAGAGATTCCAACATCTTCACAAAAATAACTTCTTTCTTGAGTTGTTGTACACGTGATCCCTCGAGTAAGTATCCAATCTTAGGGTTTTCTTTGTACAAATTCGATCTTGGAGCCTCGGCCGGTGAGTAAGGTGGCGACCCAGAAGGAATTGAGAATTGCACCTCATCATTATACGCCATACGGATAACATTTTTCAGGACAGGATTTTCTGTCCATGTTTTTAAGTATGCGATCTTGTCCTTCTTAGACTTCAGTGTAGAAGCATGTGCTAAGATATCTGGGATTAGTTGTATTTTTCTTGGATTATTCATTATGCTGCGCTCGGTTGGTTATAGAATTCATCAACGCATTCTACTAGTAGTTTGCATCGTTTTTGAATTAAGTAGTTAAGTACCTTCATCTTATGTGGTATCTTTTGTTCATTATAGGTATTTATAATAGAAGTACTTATCACACCAGGAATACATTCCAGATCAATAAGTGTTCTATTACGTTGAAAGTTTCTGTATACATTTTTATCTTCAATCGCGACCAGATCAAGTTCATCACTAATTCCTGACCAAGAAGCAATCTTCTTTTGTGTCAAGGGTGATTGTCTAATACCGTCAACGAATGAATTATCCGGTGACAAAACATTGGGGATACCATCACCGGCATCACCCTTAAGAACATGTTCAAGCAAATATCTTATAGGATTTTTGTCAGTGACAATCTTCTTCTGTATAGGAGAAAACTGCTTGACATTCTTATATTTCTGTAGTTGGATGAAATCTTTATCTGATGATATAATCATATGTTTCTCATCTGGATTATCCATGGCTAAAGTAGCAATAATATCATCACCTTCTGCTCCATCGATATGGATCACTTTATACGGAAGATTTGCTTGAATTTCCTCTCGTATTAGATCGATGATTCTAAAGAGGTCGGTCCAATCGGTATCAGATTCGGCCCTATTCTTCTTGCGATGTTGCTTGTATTGAGGAAAATATTCTTTCCTCCATGTATTCCTAGCGTCAACGCATATGACCATCTGGCCATATTCGTTTCTATGACGTTTATTGTACATTCTAATCGAGTTAAGTATCCTCATTCGAATAGTGTTCTCGTCCGTTAATTTTTGCACTATAATGTTGCTAAGTGCGATCTGACTATAATCTAATAATATGATGGTTCTACTCCTTTTTAATCGTGTACCGAACTCATTATGAGGTCGTATATTTCGTCTAAATGATCGTGTAACATGTGGTCTACTCCGACCTTTCTGATAAGCATTGCACTCATTAGGTTAACAATGGCATACATATCTCTTGCTTCTCCGTGATCAGTTTCGCGGAAATTCATGGGTGTTTTACCTTCTGATAACGCTATTTTTTCTAGCTCTTCTTCAAGCAGGAAAAACAAGTGTATGGCCATTTCAACTGCTTCCAATCCGTACTCCATTTGTGTCATCTGGTGGTTCGGAACCGGTTTGAAGACACCCTTTTTGATCCGATCGATAGGGAATTTTATGATGTTGTTATTCTTCATCTTTTTGCCTCTCGCCACACCAGGGACAGAACCAAGGGTAGACCT
>DQKQ01000075.1 GCA_015660615.1 Flavobacteriales bacterium | reverse complement strand
TGGCAAAAAGATGCTTCTAGAACATCTGAAGATAACTTTGGGCTAGGTCTTTCTATAGTAAATGCATTGTGCGACGCTGTATGTGCAGAAGTTTCTGTAACCAAAACCACCGAAGAAGACATATCGTTTTTGTTGACTTTTAAAAATGAAACTATTGGTCCGTAATCTTAGGCAGGCTTAAGTTACTGTAACCTTAGCCTTAATATCACTCCTGAAAAGAGAGACTGCGACTTAGCAAGAGAATAAAAATAGGGTAATGAAACGTAACCTAGCTTTCGAATTTGGTATGTAGTAGAGATCAAAAAAGTTTTCGGCCACCTGTTCCTTGTCACGGATAATTGCTGCTGGAACAAGTCAATGCTTCCATTCAACTCATTGGGCGTACAACGATAAAATGACTTTACGATTTTTTTGCAGAGTTCTACCAAGAAACTGTTGAAAAACACTTGCTGACAATAGGTTATCCTAATATAGATTAACGTTACCTGTCTCAATCAATGTTCCGAGATCGATGAAATAATTAGAAACAGCATAAAAGTGTTATTCAATTGATACTAGGGAAGATGCAAATAAGTTCCTAACGTGAGATCATGACTGCATGTTAAGTTACATTCTCTACTGCTCGTGAGCCAACAGTTAATTATTGCCAGTAGTCAGCTAAAGCAAGCGCTGATAGCCCTATAAAGAGGTTTTCCTATCACGGATAGACAACTTATTACCGTGCTCACAATTGATAGAAGTGATTGAACTTTTGTATCCTAAAGCTGATATTAATCGCCTTATTCATATGCAGAAAAATAAGTGAAACAGAGAGTATCTATAACCGCGGGGCGAAAGTCACTTATCGACCAGCGCTTGAGTGGCGCTTAAGTTGAAATCGCTGAAGTGAGTTTGTGCCTCAACGATTTAAACAGAATATCTGATTTCTCTTTCAAGTTACCGGTGAATTTATATTTATCGGGTGTGTTTATTTATATAGCTCCTCAAGCCTCCTCAATTTTTTGTATTTCTGGTTAGCCCCCGTTATAACGTTAATGGAACTGGACAAAAGGGAAGTATTGTGGCGGCTACTTAAAGCGTTCAAGTTCTACCGCAGTATCTGAATTATGGAGTTGGAGACGCGCCCAAAAATTTGCATGGTTGTAGGCTATCTTTCTCATCATGACTATTTCTTAAATTCTGCCGATGAACGGGCTATTCTAATCACAAATCAGCCTCAACTGTTTACCAATTCGCGAAAATCAATTATTATCCATATTGGTTATGTTTAATGCTTAAGAAATGTTTAAATCCATATCAAAACTAGTATTAGTGTTTACAGTGCTATCTGCCCTCGTCGTGCAAGCGATGGCTGTAGATACTATGAGTTTTGAAATGGATATTGATAACAAACATTACAATAGTAATTCTGAATCGAATTGCTCTACGAACATGAGCCATGGTATGAGAGTAGATTCTAGCAGTTCCGAGAACGCTAGTATTAAAGATTGTTGCAACACTTCGGAATGCACATGCCCACCAGGTGGTTGTACTCATGCTCCCGTCCTTATAGCTTCCATGATGACTGTTCAACACCCAGTGGTGCCGGACGCTTCATTTGGCTTGTTCTTCCAACAGCCAGTTTCAGTAACATCCTCACTTTTTCGCCCACCGATATTTGCCTAACACGGGGTCAGTGCGTCCAAATTTAACGCACAATTTGTTTCAGTTCCTGTTTATTATCTAGGTGCTAATGTACCTATATGTGCCAGCTTTGTCTGGAGGCAAAAATGTTAAAAAAAATCACCTATCAAGCTGCGGTATTACTGCTAATTCTACCTGGCGTTGCCATGGCAAATATCCACCATGGCGCAAACGATGTCTTCGAATTATTAGTTTATAAATCACCATCGTGTGGATGCTGTAAAAAGTGGATAACTCATCTAGAAAGCCAAGGGTTTCAACTACGTACAAAGGACTTTCATAACTTGAGCGACATCAAGAACGAATACGGAATTTCGCCAAATCTTCGCTCTTGCCATACCGCTGTTACAGAAAGTGGCTTTGTATTTGAAGGCCATGTCCCTTCTAAGTTTATAAAACGATTCTTGTTAGAAGAACATCCAAAGGCTATCGGGTTATCTGTTCCAGCTATGCCAGTAGGTTCACCCGGAATGGAAGTAGCAGAGCAGTTTATGCCTTATACCGTTTTCATTATATATCAAGATGGGAGCTACGAACCTTACGCGAAAGTAGAAAGCTACGAAAGTCAATTCGATTGAAGTCAAAGTTAAACAAATAAATGCGCACTTTTGACAATCAAAGCAATTTTAATTTTTAAAAACCGAATATTAACCAAAGATAGAGGTAATCATGAAAGCACTTGTTAAATCATTTGCAATATTTAGTGTACTGCTAAGCAGCGTGGCATTAGCACATGAGGCTATAGAAATTAAATCTAGCACACCAAGCAAAAATGCAATGCTGATGGAGGCCCCAATGGAACTATCAGTCAGCTTTACCAAGGGAGTTAGATTAATAAAAGTAGTTTTAAAAGATAGTGAAGGTGCAAAAGTTGATTTTGGCTTTGAACCTCCGAAAGAGGTTGCAACGGATTATTCTTGGACCTTACCTAAATTACGTCCAGGTTCATACAATGTTGAGTTCATCATGCTTGGCTCCGATGGGCACAAGATGAAAGATAGTTTTGGATTTATGGTGCACTAAAAAGGGGATTCAGCTGTGGAAATGTATATCTGGAACACTGTAATTGTAGTGACAAAGCTAATGTTTTATTTAGGTTTCGCGGCCACAGCTGGATATACATTTTTCTGGCGAGATATTAACGACAGTAGGACAAGTTATACAACGCCATCTTATAGCGCTGTATGGGTAAAGGTTTGTGTCTTTGTTGCGTTTATTTCTAATGCAGTGTGGTTTATCGCGAACACTGGAGCGATGGTAGAAGAGGGAATTCAAGGCGCACTTGACCCCTTTATGCTTAAGATAATGTTGAGTTCTCCTATCGGTGAAGTCACCTTGTATCGTGCGGGGGGGTTAGCCGTAGCTTTAATAACTATCTACTTATTGAAATTTAAACCTCTTAAACCTTTCCTAAGGTTAAAGTCTTGCTTACTTGTGCTGTGTCTATTCACTCTCTCGTACACATTTACTTTAACCGGCCACGTTTCTGAATTAGGAAGTATTGCTCGAATACTACTTATGGTTCACGTATTTGTTATGGCTTGGTGGTTTGGTGCATTGATTCCGTTAAAGCTCTCCTGCCATTACCAGAGCTACGAAAAGCTTTATAAATTAATGGATAGGTTTGGTACGCAGGCGGCCGTATTGGTTACCTTATTATTATCTGCAGGCATTTGGCTAGCTCTTCAATTGGTAGGTAGTTTTGAAGGGTTATTTAGCTCCATATATGGGCAAACTCTTCTTGTTAAAATGTTCCTTGTAACTAGCATTCTAGCTATTGCTATACGGCACAAACTGAAATTAGTCCCAAAACTTAAAAGTGGCTCGGGAAGCGAAGCACTCTCAAAATCCATTTCATTAGAGTTAACAATAGCAGTTGCTATTTTAATCATTACTTCTGGGCTTACGAGTATTGTAGGTCCCGAAAGATAAAACTTAGAAGAGAAATTCAAATGAAAATTAAATTATTAGTCTTACTATTTATCATGCCCGTAATCATGAGTTTTGCTGCTAGTGCCCATGAAAAAGAACATCATGAGAAAGGTATGTTTAGTGGGTTAGATACGCCTGCAGCTAAAATAGTTATTGCATTCCATCACGCGCTTAATACGGGAGACAAAATCACTGCGAAGAGCCTACTGGCGGATGATGTGACTATTTATGAAGGAGGCGGAGTTGAGAGGAGCGCAGATGAATATGCTCAACATCATATGAATTCAGATATGGAATATCTATCGTCAGTGACAAATAAAGCGTTGGAGCATCAAGTCAAAGTTCTGGGCAACACAGCAATCTCCGCATCGCGGTTTCTGGTCAATGGGATGTTTAAGGGGGAAGAGAGAGACTACCAAAGTATGGAAACAATTGTCTTAATCAACACCGAAGGAGAGTGGAAAATCA
>DQKQ01000088.1 GCA_015660615.1 Flavobacteriales bacterium | reverse complement strand
CCGTCAATCTCATGCTCATTCGTCCAATGATTAGAAATTAAATCTATATGCGAGTAGTTAGCTCCACCTCCTTCTAGCACACATACAACAATTATATCTCCACTTGATGTGTATCCTCCAGTAGTGATATCCCAAGCGAGTTCGCTGTCGATATCGTGATCGCCACTTTGTATATGGTGCCACTGAGTCGAAAGGCTAGGGTCGTTGGGAATCGTTTCTCTATCCTCTATGTAGTGATTAAATTGTATCGCCTCTACTTTAGAATCTGAAGAAATACTTTTTATTAAGAGATCTTTCTCAGGGTAATTTTCATTGTAAGTAAAAAGATAGATATAGGACAGAGGCGAAAGGACTCTCTCCATTTTCAGGTTACAGTAGTATCCATTTACGATTAAATTTTCTCGCTCGAAGTCGGAAATAAATTCTTCATCGATGTTATTAAAGAACATTACAATTAGTTCTCCAGGAACGATTTCACCTGGGAGACCAAAGGCTGGGATTTGGGCTGAAGTACTATCTAAAGTTGAGAAAGCGAAAACAATCGCTATTAAAACACCACTTAGAGATATTTTCATTATCAGGGAATAGGTTTAAACTAAAAACAGGTGGCACGAAGATATAAATCTTAATTGAGTTTCCAACTTTCCATATTTAATTAATATCTTTTTTAAGACCTTAAATAAGTTGCAAATCCGTATTTTGCGGTTTCAAACTCGCATTAATGATGAAATCTTACGTTATAAGAACGTCTTTATTAGCAATCACACTAATATTAATAACTGTTAGCTCGTTTGGGGCTGATGATTTAGTTGCTGATGGAGGTGTTTTGTTACCATCATTTACTGTTGATGTAACTCAGGGACAGGTTGGTACTGGGTTTATGGTGAATTGCACTAACACAACTACAGACCTAGACCCAGGTTGCACAGAATCCCTAACTTATACATGGTCTATAAACAATGGTGTTCAGGGTATGGATTGGGACTTTCTCTCTAACACAAATGCAAATTCTACAGATGTTATTATAGGTTTTCTCACAGCTGGATGTTATGATATACAGCTAAATGTTATAGAGTGTTTAAATACCATAGGTGCGAATCCTATCACTATAATTGTCTCAGGGGTTCCAGAAATTAATATTCCCTCGGCTTCCTCAATTGATATCTGCGCAGGAAATAGTTTAGACATTGATTGGGAAATTGCATCAAACAACAACCAAAATGTAGTTGTAGAAATTCTAGTTGATGGAGTAAGTGTATCTAACTCAACTTATTCTCCAGCTACTATTTGTTCGCCTATTGGGAGTATTGATATCACAGATACATTCACGGCAAGTGATCTTTCTGTTGGGGCTCATGTATTCGAACTAATTGCTACAGGTGGATTTAACTCATCTATAATTTCTCATGTCGAGAATTTTGAAGTGTTTGATAATCCAACATTCACAATCGGTGGTCTAAGTGAAATCTGTGAAGGTGAATGTATAGATCTTCAAGTAAATTGGATTGACTCTCCAACAAATGATGTAGACTTGGATTGGACTTTAGATACCTCGGCGAGCTCAAGTGGTGAAACTTTTAATTATTGTCCTACATATACTTCAGGGACTGCTGTCATTGGACTAACCGTTACTGGAATTAATACTTGTAGCTCTAGCGCAGCAATTTCAGTTACAACTACACCGATACCTATTACTTCAATCACGGTATCTGAAATAGAAGGGTGTTCACCTTTAATAGTGGATTTTCAAGCAGAGGTAGACTTTGCTGCCATTACTGCTTGGGACTTCGGAAATGGACAAAATGATTCGGATAATCTTTCTCCTCAAATGATTTTTGATTGTGAAGACTATAATTCTGGAGATTGTTTATTCGATGTAAACTTCACCGCTATTTCAGCTTCTAACCCCAATTGTTTTTCTACAAACTCGGAAACAATTACTATACATCCTCAACCAATAGCTGATTTTGATTTATCCTCTGAGGGGACTTGTTTCGATGTGGGTAGCGATGCCGACATTATAATAAACAACACATCTTCAAATATTACTGGATTAAATTGTTCGGGAGGAGTTGAACCATATGCTTGGACTGTGTTCCCTACTGGAGTAACCGATTGCACAGAGTTATCGACAGATGTGCCTAATTTATTTGCTGCTGGAACCGGTGTCTTTACTATTGGGTTAGTTGCAACTGATGTTTTTGGTTGCAGTTCACAGACCTTTAAAGATTTCAATGTTTTTAGCAATCCTATACCTGAAATAACATTTCTTCAAAATACAATATGCTTGCCTCTCGAAGTTGAGATATTAAACACCTCAACTGGAGCATCTACATTTAATCTTGAAGTTCCTGGGTTTGTTATTCCTGATAATTTCTCCTCACCCTTTGTAATTGAAGCTGAATACCCCGGCATTTATGAAGCTGAGTTAACTATTACAAGTGATGATGGTTGTACTGTAGTTCTTGAAATCGACACTGCATTTCAAGCTTGGTACCCTCCTGTTGCTGACTTTTTAGTGACTCCAGAAGATATTATATTTCTTGACCCAATTGTTACGTTTGTGAATATGTCAGTTGGAGGAACTGAATACATCTGGTCATTTGGAGATGGTACAGGATCTTCCGAAGTTAGCCCAGAACATGAATATGATAGAGCTGACTCTTATGAGGTTCAACTTCATGTCACTAACATCCACGGATGTACTGATATAGCAACTCAGACTATTCATGTAACCAATGAATTACAATTATATGTACCCAACGCATTCACTCCCGATAATGACGGAAACAATGATTCATGGGCTCCAGTTATTAATGGAGAAGAACTAATTCTTAGCTATGAATGTTGGGTTTATGATAGGTGGGGTAAACTCGTTTTTAACTCTACAACAATAGGAGAACCTTGGGTAGGCGAGAATATTGTTGATGGAGTTGGAACGCATTACGTAAGCGCCACTGAACAATTCAGTTGGAAAATCGAAGTGAAAAAGGTGGACGGACGTGGAGCTAATATCTCTACTGGAACTGTATTCCTCGTACGATAATTGTACGAATATATACGCCAATCGCGATAAATTAATTTTATGAAAGCATTTGTATTCCCCGGTCAGGGTGCTCAATTTTCTGGAATGGGCAAGGATTTATATGAGTTCTCTACTCTAGCTAAAGAAAGGTTTGCTCAAGCTGATGAAATTCTTGGATTTAGAATAAGTGATACAATGTTTAACGGTTCGATTGAAGACCTTAAACAAACTAAAGTCACACAACCTGCAGTATTTCTACACTCTGTAATTCTAGCTGAAATACTTAAAAATTCTCTTTCTCCAGACATGGTCTCCGGTCACAGTCTTGGAGAATTTAGTGCTTTAGTTGTAGCTGGGGGAGTAACATTTGAAGATGGTTTAAAACTTGTCTCGGCAAGAGCCAACGCAATGCAGGCGGCATGTGAAATAACACCATCAACTATGGCTGCCGTACTAGGGTTAGAAAACAATGTTGTTGAGGAGATTTGCAAGAATATCGACGGAAACGTTGTGGCCGCTAATTACAACTGTCCTGGACAAATAGTAATCTCGGGAGAAGTTACAGCTGTTGAATCTGCATGTGAAGCTCTCAAAGAAGCTGGCGCCCGTAGAGCTCTTTTACTTCCGGTTGGAGGAGCATTCCACTCAACCTTTATGGAACCTGCTCGTGAAAAGTTAGCAGCAGCCATAGAAGAAACAACCATCGCTAAATTGTGCTGTCCTATTTTTCAAAACGTTAGCGCATCTGCTGAGACAGATGTTTCAATTATTAGAAAGAATCTTGTTGCTCAACTCACAGCTCCTGTTAAGTGGACACAAAGTATGGAAGCTATGCTAGCGTATGGTGCTAGTTCTGTGACAGAGGTAGGCCCTGGAAATGTTCTACAAGGATTATTTAAAAAGCTTGATCGTAGTTTCCCAACCAATTCAGCAGAAATTACTTCTTAATCTCGTTAGCGTAAGTCATAAGGTTTTGAGCCATATGCTCTGCTGAGTTTAGTGATTCACGCAGAGCACTATTCTCGGACCTCAAATCATCGTTACATTTCTGAGTTCTAGTAAGTTCCGCTTTAAGTCTTAAAAACTCACCCATAACATTGGCGCGTTCTTGCTTAGCAATCTCTAGACGTTCGGCAATTGTTGTATCCATTCCATAAAAATACGCTCAATTATAATTAAATCAAAAACTAAACCTGAATAATTTTATAAGCGGTGGCTATGAGTTCATATTCGTTGACCTCATGTAAGTAGAGTAAAAAAGAATGATGGCCATCAGTCCTCCAGAGTAAGCACAAAATCTATATAATTCTTGCAAACAAGAAGGGTTGGACGCAAACATAGATCCAGATACAAAAGCCCCAAGACCTATACCTATTTCAAGGGCCACAAGAGTTGTACCTATACCCAATGCGATTTTACCTTTAGGCGATAGGTCAGTTGTCCATGCAAAAATCGTAGGCATATTAATTCCAATTGACAATCCATAAATAACACCACCAATAGCAGCTTCAAGTTGAGTTGATGCAATTGACAATATTCCCATTCCCACAAACAAGAACAGTCCTCCGATTGCAAGAAGTGGTTTTCTACCGTATTTATCAGATGCTTTTCCAGCAAATAATCTCATCAAAATAGAAGCAACAACAATTATTGTATTGAAAACCCCTTTGTATTTATAACCTAAGTCATCTACAAAGTTGGGTGTAATCGTTAAAAATACACCAAATGAAAGAGCTACAGGGAGTAGGGAAATAGCTGCAGGCCAAGTTGCAATATCAAAATTCTTTCCTTTAAATGCATTTAAATCAGACCAAATTATCTTCCTTGAATTTGGCAAAGTCTCTGGAAGTTTAAGAGTAAATAACAAAGACAATATTCCTAAAAAGGATGAGGCTAAAAACATAGCATCATAACCCCATTCCACAGCTAAGTAACTGCCAATTGCCGGGCCACCTGCCATACCTGCATTTCCTGCAACTCCTAGAAATCCTAAGGCTTCTCCCCTCCTGTTATGGGGTACTATATCCGTCAATAAAGCACTTGAGCCTATGGGTCTGAACCCCGTACTCAATCCATGAAAAAACCTAAGAGCTAGAAATAGCCAAACACCAAGCATTCCGGTTGTATAATCAGGAACAGCACCTAACAGAACATATAAAAACCCTGCAATTGCGGTAACTCCTGTACCGAATATCATTACGATTTTACGTCCAGCTCTATCGGCAATCTTTCCTGAAAAAAATCTCGACACCAATGCACCTAAAGTAAATAAGCCTATGATGTATCCTAATAAATGCCCAGCCCCCATAAGATCTAGATATTCAGGTAATTCAGGCATTATCATACCAAAACTGGCCATGAACAAGACTGTGCTAACGCACAGAATAATAAAAGTTCTAGTAAATAAAGTCTCGCTATTTTTCACAGGGTCGCAAAGGTACTTACCTTCACATTGTGAAGCAGTATCCAACTAAAATAATAGTTGCTTGGGCGGAAGCTATTAGCGGTAATAAAACAATTCGTGATTGGCTCACCTCAAATGGCTATGAAGAACTTGCAGCCTTCACCTACGCTCTAAACCTAAAAGATGACGCCAGAAAATGGTTGATGGATAATGGTCACCCAGAATTAATGGCATTAATAAGTGGTGCTGAGGGAGACGAAAAAGCATGTGTTTGGCTAATCAAAAACCATTATAAAAAACTTGCTTTGATTGCAAAGGGAGCTGACAACGATGATGACTCAATACGGCAACTGTTGCTTGATGGAAATCGTGAATGGGCAATGATTGCATTGAAAATGCGATCAGTTAAGAACGATATTCAAGATGATCTTGATAATTGGCACACATACTCTCAGAGGTAAAACAATAAAACCTATTTTTTATCTAAATAAACAAGCCTGCTTAATAGGTCTGGTTTAATAAATTGGTTAGCTACTCTTAACAAATCGTCTGAACTGATTTTTTCAATTGACTTAAAAAACTCATCTAATGGCTGAACTTTATTGTACAATAAAAAGCTCTTAGCCAAACCTGTCATCATTGCTGGACCGCTATCTTGAGCTAAGGCTATTTGGCCTATTAGCTGAGTCTTCGCATCATGGAGCTGCCTAACACCTAACTTATTGTTACACAAAAGAATTAACTCCTTATCAACAAGTGCTTCAACCTTGTCATGATGCCTTCGATCGGTACCGAAGTAAACTGAAAAGACGCCGCAATCTTGATATGGAGTGTATCCAGCCTCAATGTGATAAGCCATTCCATATTTCTCGCGAATATTCAAACTTAACCTACAATTCATCGCGGGTCCGCCCAAATAATTAGCAAGTAGAGTTAATGGCAATTTGTCTGGGTGGTTAGCACCAGCAGTAATTCCTCCTAAAAGGTGATGAACTTGATGAGTGTCTTGCTCTACACGTTCATCAAAAATGGGAATAGCATTAGGAACAATTCTATTTAATTTAGAAACCCTTCCGATTTCATGGCCAAGATATTTCTCACACAACTTTTTTAATTTCGAAATTGGCGTTGAACCCACCGAAGCAAAAACCATTTGATCTGGACAATAATAACGATCTACAAACGCATTAATTTGAAGTTTACCTAAGTTATTTACAGACTCTTGGGTTCCTAGAATCGTCCTCCCTAAGGGGTGATTGCCGAAAAGGCGTTCTTCAAATTCGTCGAAAATCACATCAGAAGGGTTGTCTAAAACTGAAGCAATCTCATCGAGAATCACCTCCTGTTCTTTTGCAATTTCCTTTTCCGGGAATGTTGAATTAAAACTAATGTCGGATACCAACTCAATGGCTCTTGCAAGATCTCTTTCTAAAAAAGAAGCGCTAATCCAAGTTTCTTCTTTTGTCGTATATGCATTCAAATCGCCACCTACTCTTTCAAGGCGATTTAAAATATGAAATGTCTTCCTTTTCTTAGTCCCTTTAAACAAACAATGCTCGATAAAATGAGCAACTCCCGCTTCTCCCAGCAACTCATCACGTGACCCTGCATTTACTACAAGAGCAACGTGACTAGCTGATCTAGGCACCTCTTTATGGATAACCCGAAGGCCATTAGGTAGGGTGAATGTGTGAAATTCGAATTTCATTGCGTTCGCAAATATACCCTGATGCTTTTAAGATATTAGTAGCAATCCTATAATAAAGACTAAACCTGAAACGATCAATGCTGCTAATGTAAAAGGCAATATGTCTTGGGCTTTCAATTTTGTAATACCTAAAAGAGGTAAGGCCCAAAATGGTTGAAGCATATTCGTCCATTGATCACCGTATGCCATCGCCATTATCCCCTTTTCTAAACTCATACCCATACTGTGACAAGCTTCAATAACAAGGGGACCTTGTACTGCCCACTGCCCTCCACCACTAGGGACGAATATATTCAACAGACCAGATGATGTGAAAATTGCTAGAGGTAATGTTGTGATATTGGTTGAAGAAACTAAAGCCCCTGATAAAATAGTTACAAGTCCTGTTCCAGTAACTACCCCCATTATACCAAAGTAAATGGGGAATTGAAGAAGTATCCCTGAGGCACCTCCAATAGCTTTTTCAAGTGCGGATAAAAGATTCTTTATTGACCCATGAGCAAGAAGAGCTAAGCCTAATAATATTAAATTAATCCAGTCTGGAGTAACAAATCCCAGCCGGGTAGCTGCTGACTCTGACGAAATAGTCAACCAAATGGCTGTTCCTAAAAACAACACTCCGAACACCCATGCTAACCCTCTTGCATTATCTAATTTTTCCGAAATTGAATAATCCCTAACATGGTCACCGCCAATATCGTCATCAGTGAGACTACTTTGTGGAGTCAATGTTTGTG
>DQKQ01000033.1 GCA_015660615.1 Flavobacteriales bacterium | reverse complement strand
TAGCGATAACAGATAGAACTTGTATATCAGACTTATCATCTGTGTTGAGGATGGTTACATTTTCACCGTTAAAGCAAAACACCAATTCAACACCAAATAAATCCATGTCAGGTCCATTATAAACTATCGACTGCAAATCGTGGGTAGAAGATTCATCATAAGAACCTACTAAGGCAGGTTGCAAAGGATCTTCAAGATCAACAATAAACAATCCTCCATCGTAAAGGTCAGTACCAACGGCGTAACCGAACTTAGTTTCTTCGTTGATTGCGAAATTGTGAGCAAAACTGAAACCTGAATAATGCGCAGACTCTGACAATATCGCAGGAAAAGTATTGATGTCTAAAAGTTGAGTTAATTCGAGGATTTGCATCCCGTGATCATCTGCCATGCTTACGATGTACGCATAATCTCCCAACACTTTTACATCTCGCCAAGTACTCTCAAGGGCTGCGCCGGGCAAAACAGCTGTAAAAACGGGATTTATGGGGTCTGTTATTTCTACTACTGACATCCCACTAGACCTACAGTATAAAACAAATTCCCTACCAGACTCTTCATCCGTCCATCCCCAGCAATCATTTCCCTTAACTCCCCCTCCTAACTCCTCGAGAGTAAAATGGGAACTTAGGTTAAACCCTTCGCAAGGGTAAATATCTGCATAGCCGTCTTCACATGGGATTTGGGCTTGAGTGTTAGAAAATAGTAATAAACCCACAATAATAAAAAAACCAGTGAAGTATAATTTCATTTGAGAAAGTTAGTCAATAAAAAAACCCGACGCAGTTGAATACCTCGGGTTTCTAAAATTGCTTAAATAAAGTTTATCTTGGAGATACAACAAGTTTTTCAGTAGCTTTTACAATTCCCGTATCAGTATTAATGATGCTTATGACATACGCTCCCTCAGTGAGAGAGTTGATATCAAGGTTGAGACCATTTACAGCAGGAACTGTATTTACTCTCAGAGATTCACGACCGCTTAGATCGTAAACCACTATATCACAATTTGTGAACGCTCCTGACAGAAGAACTGAAGAAGAGGCTGGGTTAGGTGTTAGACCTAAGGAAGGTAACTCAATTAGAGCCTCTTCAACTCCTGTCGTGTTAGAAGCACGCAGGATAAAAAGACCATCAAAATTACTCACAGCGATAGAACCACTTGGGAAATATGGGTAATTTGACCATGTTCCATTAAATTCAGTTGAATCGTTAATTGGGTAAGTATCAAAGTAACCTTGAGGCTCTATAGAACCATCCTCTAAAATAGTAGAAACACGTAAACCACTGCTGTAATTCGAAGCATAAAGACGTCCGTTGTGAGTATATAGATTGTGATCAATCGCAGGATTGTCTGACTCGTAAAAACCTACAATTACTGGATTATCTAAATCGTCCACATTCATCATGTATGTACGAGTGTTGTTTCCGTTGTATACCTCATCTAGCTCGTCGTTGAAATAAAGCATGTGATGATCTTCACTTAACCAACCTTGGTGAGTGTAGAATCCATTTTCATACGAAATCTCCTTTATAAGATAAACATCACTCTTATCCTCGGCATTAACAATGGCAATACCTGATTGGCCATTAAAACAGAAAACGATTTCTTGCCCCTGATAGTCTTCATCCATTCCGTTATAAATCACTGGCTGAACATCATGAGAGTATGACCCATCATATGAACCGGCTAAAACAGGTTCCTCAGGGTTACTAACGTCAACAATATGAAGTCCTCCTCCGAATGTGTCTGTCCCTACAGCATAAACGTAATTTGTCTCTGTATTTGCAGCTACATTGTGTGCATTTCCAAACCCTAAATAAGTTGATGTTGCAGTTATATTAAAAGGAAATCCGCTAAGATCAAGCACCTGAGTCAAATCTAAAATTTGCATCCCATGCTGTCCGGCCTCACTTACAATATATGCGTAGTCTCCTATAACCTTAATATCTCTCCAAAGAGATGGATATGATGCAGTAGGAAGATTAGCAATAAAAGATGGAGAAAGTGGGTCAGTAATTTCTACGACAGACATCCCATTAGAACGTCCGAAAAGAACGAACTCACGTCCAGAATCTGCATCAACCCAACCCCAACAGTCATTCCCGTTATCTCCTCCACCTACAGCTGAAAGCGGGAAGTGTGTATAGAGATCGTATCCATCGCAAGCGTATATATCGGCAAATCCTTCTTCGCAGATGGTTTGGGCTTGAGTAAAAGAAGACGATGCAACCAGAGATGCAATCGCTAAAAGTGTAAATATATTTTTCATTTTGCTTGTTTCAATTAGCTTGAGTAAATTTAAAGACCCTATTTAAAGACCTTAGTTTAACGAATTAACGTCCGGGAGAAAGTTAAATGTAGAACTGTAATGTTTCATCTGAGTTGTGAAGTTGTCTGGGTAAGACAGAGTGACTTTCTCTATGTTTCCGTCAGCAGAACGAGTTGCCTCCATCCATGGATTGATAAACCCTCCGTATGGAGCGATACCTAAAGCTTTCGACCGCTCTAATACTTCAGCGTGTAACTCCTGGTCCACTTGGACTCCATAACCTTCAACTAAAGCTTTAGCGGCATCGTAATCTCCTTGAGATTTTATGCGCTGAACCTCTTTCAATAACTCTCCAAACAATCCTTGTAAAGCAACATAATCCACCACATCAACATATGTCTTGCCTTCTCTTTTATACTTCTTAATCACGCCATCAGAAAGACCTTTCTCGTAGCACCAGTTACTTACCCAAGCACGATTTCGCATATGTGATTCTTCAATAATATCTCCTAAATCAAGTCTGCGGATTTGAGTCATCATACCATTACGAATGTAGCTATCGTACTCAGCTCTTCCTACCTCAATCGTATTCATTAAGCCAAGTTCGATAAGTTTTTCATCTAAAAGGAAATACAAAGCAACTAAGTCTGCACGGCCTTCTTCAAGTGTCGAGCTGTACTCCATAATTGTTTCTTTAGGGGTAGCTACTCCATCTTCAAGTTTACCTGAAGCATGGCCTATTACCTCGTGCATAGCAGTGTGAAGCTTACCTGCGAGAGCTCCGTGAGCATTTACTCTTAGGCTCTCCACTTCATCATGAGAAAACTCTTCTAACATGCCTCCTCCAGAAGCTTTATCATACGCTCCCACGATGTTTCCAAGGCTTACCGATTTAGATCCGTGCACTTGACGAATCCAGTTTGAGTTAGGTAGGTTAACTCCGATAGGTGTTGACGGTGAAGCGTCTCCTGCTTCACCCGCGACGTTTACCACATTGTACGTAATACCTACTACCTCATTTTTTTTATGTTCAGGAGCAAATGGCATGTGATCTTCAAACCACTGAGCATTTTCCATAAGAGTTGCCATTCTTGCTGAAGCATCGAAATCCTTAATCTCAACAATTGTTTCATAAGAACCTGTATATCCTAGAGGATCGTTATATACTTCAACAAACCCATTTATGTAATCGACATCCCCATCGACGTCCTTTACCCAGTTAATATTGTATAGAGACCATTTCTCCAGGTCACCTGTTTCGTAGTAAGCAATAAGGTTACGCATCGCAGCAGCTTGCTTATCATTCTCAGTGAAGTTTAGAGCTTCGTTGAGCCACTTCACGACTTCTACTAAAGCATCATTGTAAAGGCCACCTATTTTATATGTTTCTTCAACAACTTCTCCAGCATCATTTTTTACAAGTCGAGAGTTAAGGCCATATTCTACTGGGCTTCTGTCTCCTTCAACTTTAATAGATTCGAAGTAAGCTTTTGCCTCCATAGTAGAAACATTGGGACCGTAAAAATTAACTGATGATCCTTCAACTAATCCCTTGTCACCATCAAGTTCCACCTTTTTAGGTTGGACTGTTGGGTCAAGTATCACAGACTTAATCTCTTCCGAACACGTTACACCGGAAGATTCTAAAAGGTGAGAAAAGTATTCCGCTGAAAACTCAGGGATATGCTTTTTATTTGAGTAGTGGTGGTGTATCCCATTTGAAAACCAAATACGCTTTAGGTATGTTTCAAAACGATCCCAACCAATTGTCGATTTATCTCCCTCGAATGAATCGTGAATATTTTCTAACATGCGACGAATGCGAAGGTTGTAGCGATTGTTTTGGTCATACATCATATCACGACCACTCAAACCAGCCATATTTAAGCAGTAAACTAAAGCCTGCTGACTATCACTCAACTTATCCCATCCGGGCACCTGATATCTAACTATTTTTAGATCTGCGAACTGCTCTGTTTGCCATACAAATCCATCCTCATCAGGTTCTCCAACGCCGCTAGAAGAGTTAGTTAAATCTTTAGTTTGGAAGTCTTCACCCTCAGGTAAAGTGCTACATCCAACAAGGAAGGTGATGGCCGTGAAAATGGCAATTGTTGTAGGGAAAGTTATTTTTATCATAGTCTTGAAAATCGTCTGTATGTATTTTTTATGAGGGCAAGTTACAATGCTATCTTTGCCCTACAGCACTCAACACCTTGCATAAAACATCTATTCTTTTATTAAAGGCATTTATCAGCCCATTGGCAGTGACTTTTCCCGTCGCTCTTTTCGTGTTGGATATGCAGTTTTTATGGGTATATGCTGATGATTTCATCGGAAAAGGGATAGAACCTTGGGTGATAGCAAAACTCATGTTTTTTGCATCAGCCAGGATAGTTAATCTAGCACTTCCTCTTGCAATACTTGTAGCAAGCATAATGGCGCTCGGAAATTTATCGGAGAGCAACGAGCTTACTGCCTTGAAATCAGCGGGAATGTCTCTTTTAAAAATTATACGACCTCTTATCGTTTTCATGCTGATTGTTTCTGCCGGATCTCTTTGGTTTTCCAGCAGTGCATGGCCGAGTGCGAATGTGAATTTTAGAGCTTTATTGTATTCTGTTACTCGGCAGCGTCCAGCTCTAAATATTAGGCCCGGAGTATTTTACACTGGAATAGAAGGGTTTTCTATAAGGGTAGAAAGCAAAGACACAGACGGGACTCTATCGGACATCTTAATCCATGACCACAGGAATCCTGAAAATAACTCTTCTCGTATTATCCGTGCTGAAAGCGGTAAAATGAACCACGATTCTAACCGTGACGAATTGGTTATTGAACTTATAAACGGCACGAGTTATGAGGAGCAATCTGAAAGAAATGTCAGGCGAAAAGAAAAATTTCATCCCCATGTAATTTCTACTTTTTCTGCTTCAACCATACGTATCGATCTCTCCTCCCTAGACTTCGACTTAGCTGACGAGGGTTTATTCCGAAGATCTTATGAGATGATGTCATTGCCACAACTTAAACAAGCTACAGACTCTTTAGCTAATATGGCAGAGATTGAAAGGCAACAAATTGTTACGTATGGAGTGAGGGCCGTTAGGTTATTTAACG
>DQKQ01000156.1 GCA_015660615.1 Flavobacteriales bacterium | reverse complement strand
TGCCTTAGTAGGGTCTTATGATGAATCATCTACCCACGATTTGCAGTCGATAGTTTATCATGGCCCTGACAAAGATTTCTTTGGGTTTGAATTGGTGCTTTGCTTTAACGGTGAAAGTGTAACCATCCTCAACACAAATGACAAGTCTGATATACAAGTGCTATCTGTTATCACTAATGTTGAAACGGTCTTCATACATCAAGGATGGGTAAGTGAAGATCACACAATGCTCTATTACAATGACGAGCAAGATGAATTGATTGCTGGCACTAACACAAGGACATTTATGATGGATATATCTGACGTAGATAACCCTGTTAATATTGGCTATTATGAGTACGACACCCAATCCACAGACCACAACCTATACGTTAATAATGGACTTATTTATGCTTCCAACAACTCAAGTGGACTGAGGGTTTCTACAATCCTTGAAGATGGTATGATAGAACTGTACGGTTTTTTCGACACATACGTTGAAGATGATTCATCGGGGTTTACAGGGACTTGGTCTAATTATCCTTATTTTCCAAGTAAAAATATAGCTGTAAGTAATCGTGATGGGCTATTTATCCTTCGTGCATCAGAGGATTATATAGCAATTGAAAGCATAGAATCATCACGAGCCGAGTTAATGATCACACCTAATCCTGCTTCATCTTCAATAAAGCTATCAGGTCCATTCACTAACTGCCATATTGAAATTTATGACTTGAGAGGTCGCGAAGTTTTAAGAGTAAATGCGATTCCTTTTGTAGAAGGATTAAATATTGATGTCAGCTCAATCAATCATGGAGCGTACTTGATGCGGTTGATAGATGCCAAATCAGGAGAGGTCAAAGCAACTGAGAAGCTAATACTGTCGGCCAAGTAATTTAACTTTATACTTAGCGTGGTTTGAGCTCTTTCTCAACAATCTCTTGAAGATCATTTGTGGCAATCCCCCTATGGAGTTCCCCGTCCATAGCTATACTTATAAGCCCTGTTTCTTCACTAACGATAATTATGAGTGCGTCAGTTTTTTCCGCCAATCCTAAGGCCGCTCTATGTCTCATTCCGAGTTCGGCGGGGATATCGTTTCTTTGAGTTACAGGGAGCACACATCTAACGGCGCGTACTCGCCCTATCGCGATATACATTCCACCATCGTGCATGGAGTTGTCCTTATGAAAGGTTGCCTCGATTAACGGCCCGAATATGTCTGAGTTGAGTTTAGTAGATGCTTGCAGATGTAAAGTGAGATCAGATGATCGTTGAATAACAATTAGAGCTCCCTCTTTTCGTGAGGATAAATTAATAACGGCAGAACAAATTTCATCAACTTTAAGGGGCGCACGATCTTCATGTCGAATAGAAATTATTTTATTTAACCACTTTTTAGGTTTGTCGATATTAGCTCTATCTCCGATTGAGAATAGAAATTGACGTAGTTCTTGTTGGAAGACTATGATGACAGCAATAATTCCTACCCCTATGAATTGCCCCAGAAGTTCAGCAAGGACAGGTAAACCTGCAAAGGATACCACTTTCCAGATTAGGTAAATCGTGAGAAGTCCCATGAAAACTGGTATAGCTTGAGTCCCTTTTGTCAGCCTATAAAGCCAAAGCACAATAGCAGCCACCAGAATTATATCAAGTATTCTTGCACCAAATTGCACCAACGGAAATAGCGCTTCCCAATATTCGAGGAGGAAATTCACTTTTCTTTTTCGATAGATTTCACGTTACAAAGATGGTGATGAAGTACCACTACTTCACGAGCCTCGCGAACATCATGAACACGCAGGAGGGAGGCACCTCTTTCTAAAGCCCAAGCATGATTCACCGTAGTTCCATTAAGCGCCTCTGATGGCTTACATTCAAGAGCATTGAATATCATTGACTTTCTGCTTATGCCTACTAGAATAGGGAGATCTAATTCCGAAAACTCACGCAGATTATTTAAAAGCGCATAGTTGTCTTCTTGTCTTTTTCCGAATCCAAATCCAGGATCTAAAATCAAATCTTTCACCCCAGCTTCAGATAATTCAGCAATCTTCACTTTAAACCATGCCTTGACTTCACTTACAACATCTTTATAACTAGGGTCAATCTGCATGTTGTCAGGTCTACCATTCATGTGCATAAGAACGTATGGCACGTCAGCTTCACCTGCTGCGTAAAGTAATTCTGGATCTAATGAGCCAGCCGAGATGTCATTTATAAGTACCGCACCAGCTTCTACTGCTTTCCGAGCTACTTCAGCCCTGTATGTGTCAATGCTGATATTCATTTCTGGCGCCGAGTCTAATAATCCATGTATAACTGGCTCGACTCTAGACCACTCTTCAGCAGCACTTATTGACTGTGATCCCGGGCGAGAAGACGCTCCGCCTATGTCGATTATATCAGCACCGTCTCTTTTCATTTTTAGACCAGAAGCGATAGCTGCTTTAACGGATAAGTTGACTCCACCGTCATAAAACGAATCCGGTGTAACATTTAAAATGCCCATTATGCCCACATCTGAAGACTTGTGAAAATTTTGCAACCCTTCACGAAATTTATCTATGTAAGTGATATCTCTCATCGTAACTTGGCGCAAGTTATTCAACCTGAGGAGAATTATTGTAATTTATGGAGGATCTATCACATACTATCGATAAATATGACAACGCGCTCAACCAGTGCGAGTCGCTATTCAAGAGTAAAACATCCGATTATGGCACGGCTTGGAGGATTTTGCGTACTTCCTCCCTGACAGACCAAATCTTTATTAAAGCGAACCGCATCCGCACCATTCAAGAGGTAGAAGTAGCTAAAGTCGATGAAGGTATTACGCCTGAATTTATTGGAATTGTTAACTACAGCTTGATGGCTTTAGTTCAACTCGATTTACCATCTGACTATACTTTAGATCTTCCCGCAGAAGAGGCTAACGAAAGATTTCAAAATGCAGCTGTGAAAACTCGTGCGCTTATGCTCAATAAAAATCACGATTACGGTGAGGCTTGGCGAGATATGCGCGTTAGCTCTCTCACGGATCTTATATTAATGAAACTTCTGCGCGTTAAACAAATTGAAGACAACCAGGGTAAAACCATTGTATCTGAAGGAATTGACGCGAACTACATGGATATCGCGAACTACGCTCTCTTCGCTCTTATTTTACTTTCAGAACAAAAAGCCGAAAAATGATTACTTCTAAACTCTCTCACGGTCTTACTCTATTTAGCAGAATGTTCGTAGGTGCGTTATTTGTTGTTTCTGGGCTTATTAAGTCGAACGATGCTCTCGGCTTTATGTATAAACTCGAAGAGTATTTCGAGCCCGGTGCCCTCAACTTAGAGTACTTAACCCCATACGCTTTACAGATAGCTATATTCGTTTGTCTTGCTGAGATTCTCTTAGGAATTGCACTCCTTGTAGGCGCTCTACCTAAGCTTACATCCGTTCTAACTATGGTGATGATGGTTTTCTTCACTTGGCTCACTTGGTACACGGCTACATGCGATCCTTTTGGTATGAAAATGATAACCGATGCTGATGGAGAAATGATAGAAATTGTGAATCAATGTGTTCTTGAATGTGGCTGTTTTGGGAATGCAATTCCTCTTACTGCACACCAAAGCTTCCTCAAAGATATCTTCCTCCTTATTTTCATAATTCCCATTACCATAGCAGCTTTCCGTAATAAAATTCAGCTTAACGAAAGCAATACTTCTATGATTTTGTACACAGGAGCCCTCGTGCTGACTTTTCTCTTCGGATACATGATGTTAGACTGGAACTTCCCGGTTCTTTACTTGACATTCCTTTTACTTGCTGCTTCAATGGTTCGCCGCCGCGTTAACCACCCTAAAGTTGAGTGGATTATGGCTGCCTCAGTGGTTCTAGTTGCTGGTTTAGTCCAAATTAAAACAATTACTTATCTCCCATTAAAGGATTATCGCCCCTACGCTGTTGGTGAAAGCATCATTCAAAACCGTCTCTCGGCTGATGAAATAGGTTTAGATGCTCCGGTTTATGCTACGGAATACACTTTCAAGAACATTACAACGGGCCTTGATACAGTTATTCTTAGTTCAGACTGGCTTGTGATGCAAAAGGCACCATCTTTTAAGAGTACTTATGAAATCGTTTCATACGAAGGGGCAGAAGTGAAAATATCCGACGGATACGAGCCCCGAATCATGGATCTTATTATGGAGAATGCTGCAGGGGATGATCTTACAGACGAGGTTCTATCAAACAAAGGATACACTTTTTTATATATTTCTAAAGATATCGATGCGGTTGCTGAAGCCGGTGCACCAGGTCAAGAGGAATTTAATGCCCTTGCTGACGCAGCTCAAAAAGAGGGCGTTACGTTTTACGGACTCACAAATGCAGGTGCAGATTTCAACAGCACATTTGCGACGGAAAACACTGTTCCGTATGAGCTCCTTACATGTGATCAAATCGAGCTAAAGATTGTGATACGATCTAATCCTGGCCTCGTCCTAATCAAGGATGGTGTAGTGGTGGGGAAGTGGTCATGGCGTGACATCCCGACGTTTTCAGACTTTGTAAATCTCCCATAAAGCACAATACGAGGTGCGTTTTATACTCAAGCGACTATTGCAAGGACTCGGAGTCTTACTTGGAACCCTTACTCTCGTATTCTTTATTTTTTCTTTCGTTCCTGACCCAGCTCGAGAGCTCGCAGGCCAAGCAGAGCGTGAATCTGTTGTCCAAGCTTTTAGACATAAACACGGACTTGACCAGCCCATACATTCACGCTACATAAGTTTCATCTCTAATGCTGTAATGGGTGATCTAGGTTCGAGCTATATAACTGATAGGCCTGTTACTGCATCCATTAAGGAAGCTCTTCCAGCGACTTTAATTCTTGCAACAGTAGCGATGTTTTTCGCAACTCTATTTGGGATAGCGATAGGTCTTGTCCTGGCTTTATTTCCTAACTCTAAAATAGGAGATTTGGTGCTTTCCATTTGCGCCCTGGGGATGAGCGCTCCGAGTTTCGTTGTCGCCATTCTGGTAGCTTGGCTGTTCGGTTACGTTCTGCATTCTTATACCCAATTACCCATGACAGGTGGAATGATAATTGTAGACCCATTTGAAGGTCCGCGACTCGCCTGGGCCCATCTAATCCTCCCAGCCTTTACTCTTGGAATGCGACCCCTCGCTGTAATCATACAGCTATCTCGCAACTCCGCCCTAGAAGTTTTATCCCAGCCATACATCAGAACTGCCAGAGCTAAAGGCCTATCGCAATCGCGCATATTATTTCGCCACGTTCTGAGAAACTCGCTCAATCCTGTCCTTACCGCCACTAGTGGTTGGTTCGCTTCCATGCTCGCGGGAGCCGTCTTCGTCGAGTTCGTCTTTGGCTGGAAAGGAATGGGACTACTTATGTTTAACGCCCTTGAAAGGGGCGATCTCCCCATCGTAATGGGATGTACCCTTGTAATCTCAACGATTTTTGTCTTAGTAAATGTCGGAGTTGATATTCTCTATGGAATCTTAGATCCGCGAGTTGAACGCCTTTAAAAGTGTGTTGGCAGTATTGTTGAAGTACCTCTTAGTTCTATAGCTTGCTACCCACTGAATTCCAGAAACGGCATTCGTTAAAAAGACCTCGTCAGCTTTAAGTAATTCCTGTGCATGGAGGTTACATTCATAAACTTTCACACCGAGTTCAATAGCGAGATTGATTACTGCGGCTCTCATAACTCCACCAACTGGTCCGGCTGAGAGCTTAGGTGTATAAAGCGCCCCATCTTTTACGAGAAATACATTTGAGTAAGTAGATTCAATAATTTCGCGATTTGAATTTAAAATAAGGACGTCGCTAAATTTCTTTTCTTGTGCGAAAATAGAAGCTTGAATTGAGATTTGGCAGTGGAGGTTTTTAAAGTTTGAAAATTTATCAACTGTTTTAGAAAATTCCTCAAAAATCCCTATACTTATTCCCTTTTCATTAAGCTCAAACTTGTCAGTTGAAGGTCTTTCAATAGTTGCTAACCAGCTAGCTGTATTGGACTGAGGTAAGTATTTTCCATTTCCCGAGCGATATATAGTCATCCGTACTCGCCCATGGTTCTCAAGCCCCACTGAAGCTGCGAACTTCAAAATAGACGATTCTAATTCAGGCAGATGTAAACTGTCTGGTGACTTCAGTTTATAGGCTGCAAGGCTGTCAGTGATTCTCCCAAAGTGAAGATCTAAAAGAGGAATCTTACCATCGATGATTCTGAGTGTCTCAAAAAAACCATCGGCGTAAAGGAAACCGCGAGAATTATAGCCGTTTGGCATAGAATTAACTTCAGTAACAACTCCATCTACTAAATATTTATGCTGTTGGTGCATTGTGTAAATTTAGAGGCTATAAAGAGTTAAACGAGTAAATGCAGAAAATTTTGTAACGGTTCGTTTGTGGGTATAAGAACACCAGGAACGCCAAGGGGGGAAGCGCAATCTAGATCACGCTGCTTGTCGCCCACCATCCACGATGTCTCAGGGTCAATGTTATACCTAGCAACAGCTCTCTCTATCATCATGGACCCAGGCTTTCGACTCAGAGATTTGCCAGTGATTTCGTGGTGTGGGCTGTAGTAGATGTCTAGGATAGGGGTGCCGTTTTGTTCACATAGGCCTTTTAAATATTTGTGGATTTCAGAGACATCTTCGTGAGAGTAAATCCCTTTAGCAATTCCGCCTTGGTTAGTGATGAGGATTAAAACGAATCCCCGTTCCACAAGTATTTTCAAAGAATCAAGCACGGAGGGTAGTAGAGTGAATTCACTTATGTTTCTAGTGTAATCACCCGGGTCGTGGTTGATAATTCCGTCTCTGTCAAGAAAAATCGCCTTGCAGCGTGTAGGAAGTTTTCCCATAAAACAAATCTACTCTTGAACCCCTTTACTTATGTATTTTTACAGCGTGAAAAAGAATTCGGGAAACTTTATTGGTGTTGACTACTCAAAGTGGAGGGAGAAAGCTGAGGCTTCTTTAAAGGGTAAGAGTCTGAGCGATTTGGAAGTTGCTCGATTTGATGGCATGCCTTTACCTATGCTTGTCCCAGAACCAGATAGTCATATAGCTCTGCCTCCTAAACACGTTTCTTTAAGATCTGATTTAGGTCACGCTTGGGAAATTGCATCGACGTTTTCTACTAAGAAATCTTTGATGATAGGGCTTGCCCATGGAGTTGAGAGTGTTAGGACAGACGCCCATTTGGCTGATGGTCAGGCTCTTCGGGATTTGCTTTGTGATGTGAACCCTGAAATGGTTTCCCTTCATATAGATGGGTATGAGACTGTGGGAGCTCTACGGGCAGTGGTGAAATGGGCTGGTGAGTCGCGCGAAAATATGCAGGGTTCCTCTACTTGGGATCTAGGTCGTGAACTGCCTAAGGCTGATCCTTCGAAATTCCTCCGCCATGTAGAAGCTTGGAATGCTGCCTTCCCTAATTTCTCGACATGGGGAGTGGACGCTTCGGTTTGGCAGGACAGGGGGATGTTGCCCCTCGATGCGATCGCTCTTTCTATAAATGCGGCGAAGTGGGGTATTCAGACTCTCCTTTCTTCAGGCCAAACCTTAAATGAGGCCGCCTCCCGTTGTACAATCCGCCTAGCGAGCACAACAGACATTATCTCTACCGCTGCTGCTATTCGCGGTCTTAGAGTTGCATTTGCAACTATGATTGAAGAGCTCGGATGTGATCCAGAATCTGCTCCCTTGTGGATAGAATCTCGCACCACCTCGATTTACGGAGTGAGCGATATAATCGAAGATAATCTTCTTCGACATACTTTAATGGCATACGGAGCTGTCCTTGGCGGGGCTGACGGTATTGAGGTGAGGCGCCACGATTTTATTTCCCCTGCTGAAGACGACACCGTTGCAAGCGAGCAGGCTATACGTTGGTCTAGAAATATCCAACACATCCTTCGCGATGAAGCGATGCTTGGAAGAACGGACGATCCCATGGGAGGTAGCCATCACTTAGACTGTGCAACGAGATGGTACGCTACGGAGTCACTTTCGAGATCAAAAAAAATGACATCGCTAAAGGAGTGGAACGATGCCACGTTGCGGGGGCGTGAAGTTTGGCTTTCAGCACCAGTATTTGTTCCTCAGGGATCGAAAAGGGGAAAAGATGCACTTTCTGAAAACCCAGAAGATCTATTTTACCTCCTCAACCATTCTCAGGTTGAAAAAATCACTCCGCCTCCTGCTAGCACTCAGTCAGAAAAGATTTATTCAGGCAAATCATCTGCTCAATCTCAAATCAAAACTGTAGGAACAGCCGAGGGTATA
>DQKQ01000074.1 GCA_015660615.1 Flavobacteriales bacterium | reverse complement strand
TAAGTGTGTTCTTCATTTGAGTTGTTAGAGCTTTGATTATCTCCGAAGTTCCATGAAATAGAAGAATCATCATTGGTTTGGGCTTCAAAATTAATAATTACTGGAGAGCAGCCGCTTGTAATGTCAGAAGATGCAATCAATGAAGGAGTTTCCTCAACATAGGTAGTAGAGTTATAAACTGCGCTACATAAATTCGTTATAATTTCGAGTTCCACGTTAAATAATCCAGTAGTATTATATATATAATTAGGGCTTTGCTCGTTAGAAATTTCACCATTTCCAAAATTCCAAATCCATTCTACTATCTCATCTTCTGCATTTATTGTTGTTAAATCTGTAAACTCACTTGGAGTACCCTGACAAACATCTTCTACAGAAAAGTTTACAGTGGGAATTTCAAAAACGGTAACCGACTCAGAGTTCTCATATGAACATCCATTTGCAGCAGTAACTTCGAGTTGTATCTCGTAAGTTCCTGGGTTGTTGAATAAAAGCTCTGGTGTTGTGATTCCACTATGTGTGTATGGATCCATGTTAAATGTCCACTGGTAATTATAACCTTCCCCACCCTGTGCTTCAGCTATAGAATAAAAACTTCCGCAACCTGCTGATTGAGAGAGGGAAATGTTAGCTGCAGGAGTAGCAAGAGCTGAGATCATTTCTGTAGAGATATTACTACAACCCATTTCTGATGTTACGGTAAGAGTTACAAGATAATAAGCATCTTCAATTGAGCTAGGGTTAGTGAAGATATGTGTTGGGTTTTCGTCTTCACTGATTACTCCATCACCGAAATCCCAGCTGTAAGTTTGGTTTTCAGAACTTTCATTTGTGAAAGTAGTGTTAAAAGGAGAGCAAGACTCAGGTGTTGCACTAAATTGAGAGATTACCTCCGGGAAAATATCGATCTCTATGCTTTGCGTGTCAACACATCCACCGTCTCCAATAGCTGTTAAGCTTATTTCTTGTGTGATAGTTTCTTCTCCAGGATTCTGAAAACTATACTGATGCATTTCACCATTAAAACCAAAGGCGTTAACACCATCACCATAACTCCAATATAGATCTGCCTGTGTGCTGTTATCAAGAATATTTACAACAAATGGAGAACATCCTTCAGAAATGTCTGTCACAAACTGAGCAATTGGCTGAGGATTGACATTAATTAATGACGAAGACTCACCAACACATCCGTATTCAGATACGCCTATAGCGCTAAGAGTGAAAATTTGTGTGTTGTTGCTTTCGTTTGAATAAACGTGAGAAACCATTTGGGTATTAGAATCGTTAGAATCGTCTCCAAAGCTCCAGGTAATTTGAGTAGCGTTTTCAATGAAAGGAGTTTGAACTAAAAAAGGAGAACATCCTTCATTCTGAGAAAGTGTAACATCAATGATTAATTCAGGGAAAGCACTAATGACCACTATTATGCTGTCATTACATCCATTTTCAGCGATTGCTATAAACTCAACTGGGTATGATGCGAGATCATCAGACGTATTTTCAAAGGTGTGAACAGGCTCAAAGTCACTACTTATATCTCCGTCAGAAAAATTCCAAGAATAATCAGTGGCGTTTTCTGAGTTGTTCGTAAATGTTGTGTTCAAAGGAGCACAGCCATTGCCTGATGAGGTAATAGATGCAACGGCACCTTTCAACGCGGATACTTCTAGAGTGTCAATTGCAACACAACCGGCTAAGTTTGTTGCTGTCGCTGATATGATAAAAGTAGTTCCGTTAGCGTCAACATTTTCGTTTATGTAAGTGTGTTCTTCATTTGAGTTGTTCGAGCTTTGATCGTCACCGAAGTCCCAAGTTATCGTAGAATTCTCATCACTTGTGGCTTCAAAGTTGACTGTTAATGGTGAGCAACCAGATGTGATGTCTGAAGAAGCTGATATTTCGGGTGTTGCATCAACTAAAGCTGTATGTGAAATAGAGTTAGTACAGTTAGTATTACTTATTTCTAAGGAAACTTCAAATTCCCCCGGTGTTGAGTAGGTGTGTTGTGGATTTTGTTCGTCAGAAATCTCACCATCTCCGAAAGACCAAGTTAAATCAATTATAGTTTCAGACAGGGTTGATAAGTTCGTGAAAGAACTAATGTTTCCTTCGCATACATTGTCTACAGAGAACTCTACGTTTGGACTTTCAAAAACAGTTACAACTTCAGTATCATTATTTACGCAACCGAGTTCGCCAGTTACTTCTAATTGAATCACATACATTCCTGGATTTTCGAAAATAATTTCAGGAGTTGTTGAACCTGAATATGAGAAAGGAGGTGTGTTAAACGTCCATTCGTATTCAGTGCCATCACCACTTAATTCCTCAGCTACGGTAATAAGAGTTCCACAACTTTCATCTTCAGACAATGAAATAATTGCTTCAGGAATCGGTGTTACAGTTACGTCAAATCTTGCTGTATCGCTACAAGATGTTGGTAAACCATCCAGAGATACTATTCCGTATACTTCATAAGTACCAGGGTCGTTAAATGTTAAATTTAAATTTGGCTCATTACCGGGATACCAAGTTCCTTGGCCTCCGTTAAAGTTCCATAAGTAGCTATCAGCCTCAGTTTCATCATGTATTAATGTTGCAGGGAATCCTTGACATACGTGCTCCGGTCCAGATAGATTAGTAGACAGAGGGGCACGTTTGATAAACTCACCAGTTATAGAACAACCTTCAATACTTGTAAATACAATTGAATACTCTGCGTAGTCTTCTGGGTAAGTATGAGAAAGGTCTTCATCAAGTGACCAAGATGCAAACGATTCAAAATCGGATCCATCACCCCAATCGACCGTTAAGCCTGTCCAATCGTTTGAAGTTGCAATATTCAGAGAGAATTCTCCTGTATCACAGCTGTACCAAACGGGAGTGGAAGTTGCCACATCATCAGAACCTATTAGGTCGTAACATTGAGCGTTAATAGTTGTTCCCACTAGTGTTAGCGTGAACGTTAACAACATAGTCAGTGTCGAGAGACGATATGTTTTATAACTATACATGACCTTTATTACGAGTCTAACGGACTTTAGGTTACGTTTTATCAAAACAAAGGTAGGTTAGAACAGTTTAGTGTGGATTGCTGAAATCGGGGTTTTGAATAAATGTGGTGTCTGTAAGCGCATTCAAAAATGCGATAAGAGCTTCTTTTTGTTGAGGCGCCAGTTCTAATCCACCAGTTGTGTATTTCATAAAGGTGTCAATTGTTGATGAGCTAACACCACCGCTATTGTAGTGTTCTACAACCTCTTCGAGAGAGTTAAACCTTCCATCATGCATATATGGTGCGCTTAAAGCAACATTTCTTAGCGTTGGGGTTTTAAAAAGCCCAGAATCTAACACAAAACCAGTTACGTTAACCCTTCCAGGGTCATTCTCAAACGATGGGTCTAAACCATTATTGTGAAAAAGGTAATCTGAAAACTGAAGGCCCGCTTCTCCATGGCAGTGAAAACAATCAGCTCCGAACTCTCCACCTGGATTTACCTCTGGATCTCCCCCTTCTTTGAGGAATAGTTGATATCCGAGGTATTCTAAATCACTTAAATCTGTTTCACCACGTCTCCATTTATCAAACTTGCTATTCGCGCTAATCATTGTCCTTATAAATTGAGCTATAGCTTTTACTGTTAAATCTTCGGTAATTATTTCTGTACCAAAAGCGTCAAAAAACATTTGTGGATAGTCAAGGTCACTAAAATCATCATTCATTAATCTATCCACCACAACTTCCCAAGCAACATTCATTTCAAGGGGGTGCTCGACAGGATCGCGGATTTGATCTTCTAAGGTCATAGCTCTACCATCCCAAAAGAATGACGACGACCAACCTAGGTTAACAATTACACTTGCGTTTCGACTTCCTAAAGTGCCATTAACACCTGAGCTGAATTGGTTAGGGTCAGAAAAATTAGAGGTAGGAGCATGACAACTCCCACAAGATATAGAGTGATCTAGCGACAGGGATTTTTCCCAAAACAGCAATCTACCTAATTTAATTCCTTCTTCTGTCATTGCATTGTCTGCAGGAATATCCATTGGAGGGAAAAAGGCGGGAATGTCGATTGTATATGACGTGGGTTCCCAAGCCGGGTTGTTTCCACAATCACATCCTGAAGAAACGGCTATGAAAATCAAGAACCCACTGACTGTGATACGAGACAGTCTATCTGAATTCATAGTGTTATTCTATTAAAGTCCATGATGTTGTCAGGTTGTCCATAAACTTGATTGCGTTAGGTACCTCACCCATAGAGTGACCCACTTGACTTAAATCTATATCCCCTGCAGTTCCTTCTAGCGC
>DQKQ01000153.1 GCA_015660615.1 Flavobacteriales bacterium | reverse complement strand
TCGTTTCCCACAAATTTACCAGCTTCAAACGAACCATCGAAATTGTTTTCAATGGTTCCTGATAAATCTCTCAATTGAGACCAACCAATCTCTACCTCATGATTTAATGCAGTGCTATCCCTATGGTGACTCTTAAAAGCCATCTCCGCTCCAAAGCTTAAATAACGCTCGTGAGTATTCATAGTTATATCTGGAGCAAGCGTGTCAGAAATAGCATTTCCGTAAAATACAATGTTGTCCCTTGAAACGTTAGCCGTTAAGTCAACACGTTCTTTGCCTATAAATCGACTGAGCCAAACCCCGCCATTGCTATTCTGGAATCTCTCGTCAACAAAATCAGATGGAGCGTCCGTAGCAAAGTGAGAGGCTTGAAATCCCCATGTTCCTTCTCGGGATCTTAGGTCAGTCATACTTAGCTCGAGTAGGGGGGTGTTGTACAGCCCGTAGCCTGCCCGTGCGTATCCGCGGTAAAGTCTTGCAAGTGGAGCGTCAACTCTTAACCTGACGGGCTCTAACATTGTCCAAACAGGGGCTACGTTCATCCTCTTAGCAAGTAATCTATATGAAAACTCCCTTTTACTAGACTCTAGTTTCCTTAGTTCAGGCCAACTTTGAAGTTTCAAAGCGTCCTTCACAATCATTTCTCTTTCGCCCACAAATGTGACGTCCATTTTTAAAGAGTCCGAAGATTCTTGTGCGATAGAGACAGTGCTTAATAAAGTCGATGCGATTACGGCTAATGAGAGTGTTTGGAGTGAAATGTTATTCATTATTTCTCGTCGTTGTCGATTAAGGTGCCAGATTCGATTAGGTCAGTTCCATTAGGTTCCCCTTCTTCGAGTGTCTCGATTTCGAGCATGAGATCGGTACATGCGTTTTGGACCCACTCGTCATTTACGTTTTCTAATATACTTTCTGCTGTTGCTCGAGCTTGGAAAAGGTCGTCTAAACCTATGTAAGTATGAACAAGGAGTAAGAACCCTTTGAATTTCCACTCATCGTAAGAGGAGTAGTCGCTGACAAGGGTAAAGATGTTTTGCTCGGCTTTTTCGTATTCAGCTTTTTCGAATAAAATTCGAGAAATCATAAACTGAGATTCTGCTCCGACTTCTCCACCGAACTTAACTGTTGATTCGAAAAATCCAAGGGCTTGATCAAGCTCGTTAGAGTCGTAATGAATACGACCTAGCCACAATGCAGCTGTTCTCTTAATTGACTCTGGTGTTCCCGGATCGGTGTATACAGAGTTGGCAAATGTGAATGCTTGAGCGGGTTGATCAAGGAGGTAGTAGCATCTCATTTGGCCTATAGAAGACTCTAACTTATTCGATTTAATACTTGAGATGTCAGCGAGGAGTCGGTAGTGATTAAGTGCTCGAGGGTAATCCCCCTCATTCCAAGCCAGAGTAGCCGCAGCGATTGCCGCCGCTTCAGTAAAATCACCCGGGGGTAGGGCGATTACCTTCTCGTAAGAAAGGAGCGCTCCGGTTTTATCTCCTGCATTCGTTAAGCAAGCCGCAAGGTAGAAATGTGCCTCGTCAAGGTGGTTGCCATTTTCATACTGCCTTAAGTACTCTTCTAAACGAGGGAGAGCTTTTGAGTAGTTTTCCTCAAGAGCAAGAGACACGGCAGCCTCGTAGAGTCGGCTTTCTATATCTTCTCCAGTCAATCCCACAGCGGGCGGTAGGTTGTCTAATAGACCCCTCTCAATTAACAAAGGCTCTACTATGTTGTATGCATCTGCGGCAACAGGGTCGTTGCCATAGGTAGTGCGGATTTTATCCCAAGTAGCAAGTACATCGTCAGGTCTGTCTTGCTTTATACCAATAAGACAGAGGTCAACAAGAGCTTCTTTTGTTCTCGGATTACGTGGGTGAGATGAAAGAAGTTCGTTAAGTCGTGTGTTAGCATCATCTAATTCATCTAGCTCGATTAAGGTTCGGGCGCTTTCGTAAAGGGCGTCAACAACAAAACGAGAGTTAGGGTATTCTTCCAGCAGTCTGTCTAGTACTTGTATTTGAGTGGTGAGTGCATCAGTGTAGTCGCTGAGACTGATTGACATAGCCCTTTGGTATAAAATGTAATCTATGTTTACAGCGTGTTTATTTACAAGGCATTTATCATAATATGTGACTGCTCGGTCGAATTCTTTCTTTGCATAAAAGCAGTCAGCAGTTCTAAGCTCAGCATCTAATACTCTTTTAGGCGCATCTTCAGGATGAGCTTCGAGGTAAGATCGGAAAGCTGATAGAGCGTCTGAATATTTCTTACGCTTAAATAATGAGTAACCTCTGGCGTAATCTGCAGCTGGGTAAAAATCGCTCGAGTATCCACCTGGAGCGGTAGAAAACTTTGAATAAGATAATGTTGCGTTTGTGTAATCTCTTGAAGCGAAATAGCATTCTCCTTGCCAATAAAACGACTCCGCTGCTAATTGAGCGTCGATAGGGTATGTGCGAACCTTGTCAAAATACGGAACGGCGGCGGTGTACTTACCTCCTTGGTAAAGTTCTACTCCGCGATTATATGCAAGAAGTTGATATGAACTTTGTATAGTAGCGTCTTTGTCTTGAATTTTATCGAGCGCTTCGAGCGCTCTGTCGTAATCTCGACTTACTAAATAAACTTCTATAAGAAATCTATAAGCTTCATCTCTACGGATAGAATTGGGATATTTATCGAGATATCTTTGGAATGCTGTGATAGCGTCATCTAACGGATTGTACGACAATTCGAAGGCGAGTTTAGCGTAACTAAACAATGCGTCCTCCATGATCTCAATATCGAATTCTTTGGCGGCAGCACGTCCGAAGGCGCTTCGGGCTTTATCTTTTTGGCCTAACTGGATATAACAATCCGCCATGTGATACGTTGCGTTCTGTCCAAGTTTATTGTCTTTGCGAGCTGTTAAAGCCAGCACATCCAGCGCATCTCTCCAAGCACCCATTCGGTAACGAGTGTAACCCACTTCGTAAGCGAATTCAGGTTTGCGACCTGGACCCCGAGTCCCTTCCCAAGCCATCTCCAAGTAAGGTGATGCATTTGTGAAATCTTGGTCTTTGTAAAACGCATCACCTACAAGTCTGGCGATTTCTACCCTTTCCTCATCCTCAAGCCCCGCAGACTCATCTAGGAGGGGAGGCCCGTAAGATTGCAGCTGGGTAAATTGAGAGCTGGCGTGCAAAGATTGAGCGATGTAAATAGGAACAACGCTCACAAAATCAGGATCGTCAGCTATATTGTAAAATCCATCCAGTGCCACCTTAGGGTTATCATTCAAATAAGCAATATGACTGAAGTAGTATGTTGCAGCAGAGTGGAATGTACCCTTACTTTTCATCACATCAAATAAATCGTATCTAGCAGCTTCGAAATTTTCTTTCTCGAAGAAGCTGTGCCCCCTTTTAAACTGGAGTTCACGCTTCTTATCCGTGCTGAGTTGTCTTAAATCTACTTTATTGAATGCTTCTGCTGCCTTCCCGTAATGTCTACGTTTGTAGTGGTGGTCAGCTATCGCGAATAGAGCTTCAAGCACGTAAGGGCTTTCGGGGTATGCAGTGATAAATTCGTCAATCCTGAATTCTGCATCCTTGTGATATAGGTTTAACGCGCATATAGCTTCTAGGTATACAGACTCCACGAATCTTTCTGATTTCACGTCGGCTTCGAACTCCATAAAGTCCCCGAAGTTCTTCATGGCTAATCCAAATTGCTTTTTCTTGAAAGCGTCATTTGCTTTAGACCAAACCCTTTCCTTCTCCTCCAAGTCATGAGTAAGTTGAGATTTAACTTCTAAAGCCGGAACTAAGATTGCCCCACAGCTCAATGCTATTGCTAATGTGAGTGTGTATATCTGACGGGATGTAATAAGTTTGCTATGCATGACGGGATTATGTAGCTCTATATCATACGAAAATACCTCCTGCATATTGTTTTATGGATGCTGTGCCTCTGATGTTCTTAACGAATTTTTGTGTGTGAATCGTGTTAGATATAGGCCGCCCTCTAATCCCTAACCCTAAACTCTGTCCTTCTATTCACAGCCCTTCCGGCTTTGTCATTGTTTGATGCTTTTGGGAATGATTCGCCATATCCATTGGCGTCTAACCTTGAGGCTGCCACACCGTATTCAATAAAGCAATGCAGAACGGCCTCCGCTCTGTCACGGCTAAGTTGTAAGTTGGCTTGAGCTGAACCAACGTTGTCAGTGTGGCCTATTATGCTGATTGAGTATTTTTCGTGTGTAAGTAGGTATTCTGTAAATGCTTTGAGGATGAGTCTAGTAGTGTAGGTTATCTCGCTTTTATTAGTCTCAAATTGAACGTCTTTAAGTTCGAAGGCATCTTCTTCGATTGCATTTTGAGCACGTAGCTCGATAACAGGAGTGATATCCTCTATTTTTTTTAGGATAGCCCCCTCTTTTTCAGCTAAATGGACTACTACAGCTTCAAATGCAAGTTCCTCACCTTCGACATGAAGGATTACATCTTCACCTCGGTTTACTTTGATAACAGTAGCGAATGATCCATCATCATAGTTAAGTTCAATTTCTTGTACTTCACGGCTTTGGACATATTCAATGGAAAGTCTTACGTCTTTAGAAGGTGGAGTGGGGTTCACTACACCATGAATGACTTGAACTGCCTCAGGTCTCAATTCTTCGGGTATGGGGAAGCTTAAAATATCAAGTCCCTTGGTGCCTTTTCTGCGACTGGCGAAAAAGGCTTCTGTGCCGCTTGTAGATACAACTAAGCCATGTTCGTCTCCACTTGTATTTACCGGGGCTCCTAAGTTTACGGGGTTTGACCAGTTTCCTAAAGAATCTCTTCGTGTTACCCAAAGGTCGTAGCCACCTCCACTCGGAGTTCTGTTGCTCGAGAAATATAAGGTGCTTCCATCAGGGTGTAAAAAGGGAGCTTTTTCCTGTGCCCCAGTAGATATGGGAGGTGGTAGTTTTTCCGCTTGTGACCAATCTCCATTTTCTGTTTTCACGCTCGAGTAGATATCCATAGTAGGGTTTCCATCTGTGTCGAGAGTTGAGTTCTCTCTCGCAGAAGCAAAAAAGAGTTCTTTTCCATTGGCACTCAAAGTTGGTTGAGACTCCCATCCCTGAGGTGTGTTTATCTGAGATCCTAAAAGCTCTAAATCCCCCCAATAGTAGAAGAACTCCCCTTTATCGTCCTTTCCGTCTACATGGTATGTTGTTTTGAAAAGGTCTATGTTTTCAGGGTTTTTAGGGGTGGGGTTAGAGGCGGCAATAATAATGAGCCTGTTGTCGATTGAAAGGCTAACCCCTCCATAATTATCGCCTTGGTTAAACGGGTAGTCGAGTAACTCCCCACTGTCGAAGCCTTCTTCAGCCGTCCTTCTTCTTGCCTGGATAAAATCTTCAACCCTCTTCGTAACCACATCTCCCCTTGCTTTGATGATTCTCGCACGAGTGAAAAATAGACTGCTCCCATCTGGAGATAGGGCTGGTAGGTACTCGTCTTCGGGCAAGCTGATCGATATTATAGGTTCGGGAATGTAGCTCCCCTGGTTAGTGTAATACTGAACTTCAAATCTCACATCAGGTATTAATTTTAATACCTCCCGCCTTTTCCGTTCCAAGCGGGATTTTAACTCTCCATTCTTCGACCCCTCGTCAGTTTTAGAAATAAACAGCTCAAATTCACTCAGCGCAACATCGGCCACCCCAGAAATGTACGCTATTGCCCCGAGCATATAGTTCGCCTCAGCGAAATTATTATCATTCTCGCAAAGCTCACCCCACTTAGATATTGCGACCTGACATTCGCTTGCAAACTCTAGATCTCCTTTCGCCTTCTTGAATAAAAGCTTTGCGAGGGCTTCGTAAGCCGCGCCGAAATCGTCCTGCTCATCAACAACTTCACGCAGCATCTCTATCCTTTCCTCAGAAGTGCGATTCTTTTTAGAATCTGTGGCTTTTTCGAAGAGTTTGCTTGTTTTAGAGGAGATATATTCGGGAGGAGGACAGGTTTGGGCTAATAGATTAAAAGTGCAGGAAAAAGTGCAGGATATTACCATCGAAAATAAAGCAAGTCGAGTCATTTTCTTATATTAAGACCCTGGTTCTATAGCGTTCTCTATCTCGCCTTCACTTGCGGCCACTAGCGTGCTAACGGTTCCGTCACCTGTCACATTGACTACAGTTCTACACATGT
>DQKQ01000001.1 GCA_015660615.1 Flavobacteriales bacterium | reverse complement strand
CTACAAGAAGAGCACCATCTCCGTCCTCTAGAAAATTAACATTCGTAACCTGTCCAACTTTAAAACCATTAACTAAAACGGGGTTCGAGACTGCTAGACCTTCAATTCTATCGTAAACCGCAAATAAATGAATTTGTTTACTCAGTGGATTAAATCCCTTTAGGTAGTTCAGTCCTGTTATCAGTAGGACTACACCTAATATCATTAAGGTTCCAATTTTAAATTCTTGTGAAACTATATTTTGTTTTACGTCTTTACTCAAGGTGTTAATTTTCAGTACTTACACTAGACATCGGGACTCGAGATCCATTTTTGAAAGCTGCCACAAAAGCTCCATTAAAACCTTGCTCTCGCAGTTCTCGTTTTCTATTGTGAGCTTCTTCAGTTTGTCTAAACTTTCCTACTGTGTATTTATATAAATCACCACTAAGATACATGTCCACGTCGTGAAGACCTCTAAAAACTGAAGAGGATTTATCAAGTTGAGTGGGGGAAGATACTATCTGCACTTTAAACCACACTCCATCAGTCACTTCGTCTTCATTATTTGGTTTAATACTCCCCTCAATAAGCCCTGTTCCTAAACCCTGAGCTACTCGGTAATCTCTGAAGGCTCGATATAGAGCAGAGGCCATATATTCTTGTCCGTCTTTGCTGATTAAGAAATCTTCCTCATCGGGGTTAGTTAAAAATCCGAGTTCAACAAGAACGCTTGGCATAGAAGTAAATGAAATCACGTAGTATCCTGCTTGTCTTACCCCCCTGTCTTTCCTTCCGGCTCTTTCACGAAATTGATTTTGAATAAATGTTCCGAGTTGGAGGGAGTTGTCTAAAAAAATGTTTTGGCGTAAAGAAAGAGCAATGTATGTGTCCGGATCATTCGGGTCAAACCCAGCGTAATCTTCCTCATAATTATCCTCTTTGTAAATACTAGCATTTTCTCGCATAGCACTTTTAAGACTTTCTTCAGTTTTATGCATGCCCATTACGTAAGTGCCACTTCCAATGGCATTAGCGGATGAAAATGCGTCGCAATGAATAGAGATAAAAACATCAGCCTCCGCGTTGTTCGCAATTTTTACTCGAGTAGTGAGTTTAGGGAATGAATCGTCTTTTCTTGTTAGGATCACTTTTACATCGGGCATATTTTCACCGATATAAGCAGCAAGTTTATTTGATACAGCTAACGTAATGTCTTTTTCAGTTGAAGAATATCTGCCAGTGCCTAAATTACCAGGATCTTTCCCTCCATGGCCCGCATCAATAACCACTACCATAGTTGGTTTAATGGGGGTGAAAGCTGCGATTGTAAAAACTGCGATAATTGCTAACGCAAGAGCCGCGGGTTTAAGTAGCTTTGAGTGTTGTTTTAGATACTTCATGGCTTACCCCGAAATTAAAGGAAATACACATGTATTTAGGTTAGGAATATTCTTCCTTTTCCTGATTCTTGTGTTGAAAAACGAGACTTTGTTGGGACAGGATGAATCCATGTCATATTCTGCTTCAGATAGTATAGTTATGATCGTTGATAGCAATCTGGTATTGTTGTTTGGGGAGGTGATTATCAAGAGTGGAGATATTGAGTTGACGGCGGATAGGGTAGTTTACAAGACTGATAAAAGAGAAGCTTGTGCATTTGGAACGAAAGATTCATTGGGAAATTGGATAGGTCGACCAGTTTTTAAACAAGGATCATCAGTCTTCACCCAAGATCAGTTGTGCTACAACTTTAATACAGAAAAAGGATTTAGTCATAACGCAGTAACAACTGAAGGAGAACTTGTTTTTCATGCAGATAATTCTAAACGTCTGCCTGGAGATGCTATCCATGTACAAGATGGAAAGTTTACAACATGTAACGCAGATAACCCACATTTCCATTTCCATTTATCTCGTGCGATTCTCTACCCAGACGAAAAAGTGATCTCCGGCCCGCTATATATGAAATTCAGGAAAATACCCACACCACTTGCTCTACCCTTCGCATGGTTTCCTTTAAATCAAGAAAAGAGATCTCATGGAATCCTTCTTCCCAGTTACGGAGATGGTGGGACGTTAGGTTTTTTCCTCAAGGATTTAGGATACTATTTACCCTTAGGAGAGCATTGGGATACAAGACTTCTTTTCGATATATACTCTGGTGGTACATGGGCTATGAAGAATGTATCACAATACAATTACAGGTATAAATCTAGCGGAAATTTCACTCTTAGCTATAACAGAAGGATGTCTGGGTTTGAAGGTTTACCTGGATTTGCAAGAGAAAATAACTTCTTCGTGAGGTGGACTCATACACAAGACACTAGGTCAAGACCCAACCAAAGATTTTCTGCATCTCTGAATTTCGGTTCTTCGGACATTTTCCAAGAAAACCTAAACTCCAGTATGGAAGATTTCCTTTCTAACACCTTCCAGTCCAGTTTGCAATGGAGTTATACCTCTCCTAGATCTCCATTCTCACTTACAACAAGCGCCAGACATTCACAAAACTCTCTTACTGGAAATGTGTCCATGACTTTACCTTCTGCAACTCTTACCATGAGTCGTAGGTCTATAAGTGATATATTGAATTTAGATAAAGGCAGGAGTAAAGTGTTAGACGGAGTTTCCATGAGCTATAGCTCTCGTTTTGAAAATGTAGCCCAAATCCCCGACTCCTCTCTTGCATCTTTAGATTTTTCGTCTATGGAAATTAAGAGCGGCCTTAAGCACAGTATTTCTGCTTCGTCTAGTGGTTCTCTTGGTTTTATCACTTTTGCTCCATCATTTCAATATGATGAGTTTATGGGATTTTCGGAGCTTTCTAAATCGCTTTTATATGATATCGAAGGTAATTTAATTGAGCAGATAGATACGATTCCCGGAATAATGACTGACAGGAATTGGAGCGCTTCGATAAGTGCAAATACAAGATTTTATGGAATGTTTACTTTTGCGGAAAAGCGTCGTTTAAAAGCCCTGAGACACGTATTGTCTCCAAGCGTTTCTATGAGCTACACCCCTGAGCGTACTCGTTCTCAAATCGCGGTGTTAAGTGATGAGTCGCTTTCGTGGAACCCTTGGGAGCTCAATCGGTTTACCCCTACAGACGTTCGTGAATCGGGTGCTGTTAACTTTTCTTTAGGCCAAAACTTAGAAGCTAAAATCTGGGATCCATCATTAGAGAAAGTAAAGAAGGTGAAAATAATTGACAGCTTCTCTTCTTCGATGAGCTATAATTTCTTAGCTGATTCACTCCAGCTTTCAGACATCACTTCAAGAGGTTTTACAAGCCTGTTTAATAAGGTGAATTTAAACTTTTCATCGACACACTCGGCTTATGCTCAAGACACTACTGGAGCTACAGTTTCAACATTCTTAGCGTCAAGTGGTTCAGGTGCTGATGTGCTTAGACTCAAAAGAGCAACTGCGGCAGTGGGGACTTCCTTCAATGGAGGAACTGAAGGTGGTTACCCCTGGAATACCCGATTTGATTACACCATGAATCTCTCAAAACATTTTGATACGGAACAGCAATCTGATACATCTGCTATAACTCATGGGATAGCTATGAGAGGAGGTGTAAAATTGTTTTCAAAGTGGACGTTTGATGTCATTACAGGTTACGATTTGAAATACAAAGAATTTACTCCAACTGCTATAAATGTCCATTGGGATTTACATTGTTGGGAACTCACATTTAATTGGATTCCTATAGGAGTAAGGAAAAGTTTTGCGATTAGGCTCAATATAAAATCCCCTCTTTTAAAAGATATTAAATTCGAAGCCAGAGGAGGTAATGGTGAGTTTTTATTCTAATTTTTAGAATAAAGTTTCACGATCGAGTTTTTGCGATCACTGAAATTTCTACTCGAGCATTTTTAGGAAGAGCAGTAACAAATACAGCTTCTCTCGCGGGATATGGTTGAGGTACAATTTGTGAGTAGGTTAAGTCCATTCCAGAATAATCCTCGGTATTTATCATAAAGATTGACGCCTTTACGATATCTCCCAAATGGAGTCCTACTCCTTTTAGAATTTGCTTTACATTTTCAAGACATTGTTCAGTGGCTTCTTCAATATTAGATTCAACTAAGTTACCCGTTGCTGGATTTATAGGGATGCACCCACTGACAAAGATGAGTTCTCCAGCTTTTACGGCTTGAGAATAAGATGCTACAGGCTTTGCTGCGTCGTCTGTGTGAAGATGTTGTGACATTGAATTGAATTTAAAGATATCTTTACCGCTAATTTGCAGCAATTTCTACAAAATGAACGTTTTACTCTTCGATAATCACGATTCTTTCTCTTGGAACCTTTCTCATGACCTTGAGAGAGCAGGAGCTAGTGTTGTGGTTGTAAGACCAGAGGCGCTTAAAATGGAAATTGATAAAGTGCTTGAGCCTTTCGATGCGATAGTGTTATCTCCTGGTCCAGGTATGCCTTCTGATGCTCCGGGTTTAATGGATGTGTTAGCATCTGCAGTTAAATTAAGAAAACCAATCTTAGGTGTGTGTTTAGGGCTTCAGGCAATTGTAGAATTTTTTGGAGGAGAGTTAGAGAATATGAATGAAGTCCTTCATGGTCGAGTGGGAGTGTTGGAAATAGTGGAAAACTGTGATATTTTCGAAAATATTAATTCTGGTTGTGAAGTAGGGCATTACCACAGTTGGTGTGCTGTAGAAGCGAGTCTTCCATCTAATTTGTCTGTGCTTGCGAGGAGTGACTCAAAAATTATCCTCGCTATTTCACACAAAACTAGGCCCATTGTAGGTTTACAATTTCATCCCGAATCTATACTCACCACTGACGGGAGATTGATGCTGAAGAATTGGGTTAATAGTATTAAAACTTAGTTAGTGTTTTAAGGACATCATTAGGTTATTGGAGTTTATTCATCTCCGCTTCGAAAGTTTCCTTGAAGTTTTCGTAGTTGTATTCAGCCATGATACGCTCGTCTTTAGCGAGTCTTTCATTGTAAGCTTGTGCTATTCCTTCTCCACTTAACTCTATAGCGATGTAACTAACGAAAGCGCCATCAGTTTTTTGAGTTAGTTTTTCGCAGATGATAATAGCTCCTCTGAGTTCCTGCTCGACAACTGTTCGGGCCAAGTCATTAAAAGTCTCTGTAACCTCCTCTTTGTTGTTGAAATTTGTAGAGTTTACATAGTTATCAGTAACGATAGAAAGTGTTGCAGAGATAGACCTTGCTAAACGATTTTCTACATTTGACCTAGACATTTTCTTTGCTGTTTCACGGCTTATGCTTTCACCCGTTGCAGTCGCTCTAAAATGCTTGCTGTCAGAATTGTAATCTGACCCTGTACAATACTCTATAATTTCAACCTCACCATTTTGAGTAGGCGTAATAGCTTGGTTGCCTTTGCAACCTGCAAGGCTAAAGATGATCGCAAAAGCTGCGACACATATGGTTTTGATAGTATTCATAATTTTTTTTTATTAATATTTTGCATAGACTGTGCCAAACTACAATCTATTCATATAGCGCACCAACAAATTTACTTGTAAATCTACCTTTTATTTCAATAGCAGCCTTTCTGTACGATTCTTGTCCAGCTTTTATCTTATCTAATTGAACGCCTTTAATTCGTTCAAGGTTTTTTTGCATGATTAACTTTCCATTTCCGTCTGTGAGCTCTATTGTCGCATTAAGGTATGCTGTAAAAAAGCCAGAACCACCTCCACCAGCTTGTGTATCGGCATTTACAGTTAGCGTTAGCCCTTTTGAAGTAGCATGATCGACAACCTCTACTCCCTCTTCTATTAATGCCGCTCTTAGCGATG
>DQKQ01000118.1 GCA_015660615.1 Flavobacteriales bacterium | reverse complement strand
TATGGAGGCTTTGACGTATGCGGGTGTTGCAATGGGTGAAAGTTTTGTTGCTAAGGCGAAAGAGAAGGGGCTGGTTGCTAAAGATCTTGAGAAGGACTTAATGCCTTTCTTTAACCAGTTACAGGAAGCTGGTTCAGAGTTTGGATATCGTACTGCTTCAGAAATAAGTCGCTTTGTTAAAATCTGTAGTGAATTGGCCGACCACGTTATGACAAAAGACGAGGTGATTGATGCTGCGATTATGCAGAAGTTATTACCTAAGGTACATGGTTCCCGTAATAAAATAGAAAAGATTTTAAAAGAGCTTGGGAAACTTTGTCTTGCAAGTTCTTTGGATGATCCTTTTTCAGAGGGTGCTGAAGTTAAATACCCCCTCTCCTATGAAAAACTAAAACGAATGCATAAGCGTGTTATTTCTGATGGGTTTACCAGTTTCGCTGAGGCCTAACTGATGAAGAATGCTTGTAGCAAAGCAGAAGTTGCTATTGAATTTGAAGGTGGCGAACTTTTAATTACTGCTGAAAGGGGCGTAGCCGATAATACTTTATTTGAGATTTCTGGAACTAATGCTCTTGATAATGATGAAGAGTGTATCCAGCTTTTGGAAAGTTACTCTTATGAATACGAGCTACCGAAAGGGTATGAGTTAAAAAGTATATCTAAAGTTGTTCAGCCATCACCTCGAAAAAACAGTTCTCATCTTGGACGTATTACACCCAGCAACTATGTAGGTAGGCTTGTGCTCACGGTAGAAGGGCCGGAAGAGAAAGTATTTGATTTGGCTGTAGAGGTTCGTTCAACAAAAGCAGAGTACCGAAGTGAGTACCGCAAGATGCTTAAGGATATTACTGCTGAGTGCACAGAGCTACTTATGCAGCATAGCTCGCCGGTAACGCAATCGGTTACTGTAGATTATGAAGGAGATGCACAAACACTTTATCAGCGTTTTGCTTTTGTTAAGTCTATTGTGGATTCCGATGAGTTCCGTAATGCGGTGCATCGAATTATTTCTATGCCAGTTACCGCTTGGTCGCATCAAATAGAAGAGGTTGATATTCGTCGTTCTCGTCGAATTGGCTCTAAACAAATTCGCCAGATGGCTTCTCGTAGTGACCGTATAATGCTTCCTGACACTCACCCTTTGTATTCTAAGATGACATCAGTACCCTCCAAGCTTACAACAGAAATAAAAATTGATACTGTTGATACGCCAGAGAATAGATTTGTAAAACATGTATTAAAAGAGTTTGAGCGGTTTTGTGGTGTTATTTGTCAACATATTGAACAACATTGCTCCGAGACTTCGAAATTTCCACATATTTATCTTGAAGCAAAAACACTTGAGGGTAAATTCTCTGAGTATTTGAATCACGGTATGTTTTGTGAAGCACAAGACCCTACTTCGCTTCCACTTAATAGCCCTGTTCTCCAACGTAAAGAGGGCTATAGAGAAGTATTGCGTGTTTGGTTGATGTATGACTTGGCTTCTAAGTTGGTATGGAAGGCCTTAGATGATAACTACCAAGTAGGGAAGCGTGACGTAGCGACTCTTTATGAATACTGGTTGTTTTTTAAATTACTTCGTTTGGTTGAAAAGATTTTTAATGTCGACAAAATTGAAATTAAAAAATTAATTAAAGCAACCAATGATGGCTTGGGATTGCAGCTTTTGGCTGGAAAACATACAGCATTTAAAGGAGAGCACAGTTGTAATGGTCGTGAGCTCAGAGTTAAGTTTAATTACAACAGAACCTTCAGCCCTTCTAATTACCCCAAACCTGGTAGTTGGACGCAACAAATGCGACCCGATTACACACTTTCATTATGGCCTAGGGCCTTTACTGAAAGTGAAGCAGAACAGCAGGAGCTTATTGTTCATATTCACTTTGATGCAAAATATAGAGTGGATGGATTAGAGTATTTAAGCTCTGATAATAGCTCTGATAATAGCGTTGATTTAGATGAAGAAAAGGAAATGCAAAAACAAGGAAGTTATAAGCGTGCTGATCTTTTAAAAATGCATGCTTATAAAGATGCGATTAGAAGAACGGTGGGGGCTTATGTTCTTTATCCTGGCACGAAAAAACATGAGTTCAAGGGCTTTCATGAAATTATTCCTGGGCTTGGTGCCTTTCCTGTTTCGCCCTCAAACAATGGTGATGGTATAGATGCTGTTGAAAATTTTATTAATGAAGTTGTCGATAATTTTAGTAACCGTGCATCGCAAAGAGAGCAGATATCATTCCACGAATACGATGTTCACAAGAGTAAGAATGCGGATGAAATAAAAGAGGTAATGCCTGAGCTTTATTCAAACAAAAAACGTGTGGGGCCATTGGCTGAATCAACTGTGTTAGTAGGTTATTACAATGCTAACCAGTACGAGTGGATAAAAAGTGAAAAGTTGTACAATATTCGAATAGGACCCAATAATGGAATGACTAAATATGGTGTAGGGGAAATGGGGGCAAAATATTTATTGCTTCATGGAGTGGCTGGTTTGGAAACTTCTGATATTTGGGAGATTGTTAGTGAGGCGCCAGAACTTATTAGCAAAGAGGATTTACAGAGTAAGAGACGCTACCCTAGAAACCCAAGTTGTAATAATTACCTTCTTTATGCCATTAAGCCTATAGATAAAAACTCTTTTGGTGAGAGTAAATGGGATGTAGCCAAATTGCTTGAAAGTAAGAGTGGACGACATCAATATAGACCTTTTTCAGTGACATTAGCAGAACTTTCTAAGGCTGTGATTTTGCAGTGTTAAATTTTGAATATCAAACTGGCGGACCCCTTAATTATTGCGGTAGAGGCTGTGCACAGGCAGTTTCGTAAACTGACCAAAACAAAATGCACATTTCCTAATGAAAATAGCTTGTTAAAGTTATTGTATGCTGGCATATTTAATGACACTAAGAAATGGTCAATGCCAATCCATAATTGGTCATTAGCATTGTCTCAATTAGCTATTTATTTTGAAGGAAGACTAAGCCAGGTTTTGGATGTTTAAATTACACCTGATACAGAATTTTGAACGCTCTCGGTTAAATGTCCTGTAATTTTTTCCAGATTGGGTAAACAGCTTTATAGAAAGCATCAAGTTCTTTTATGTACCATTTAATTCTTTGCATTGCAGCCTCTTCTGAAGAAGCTTCTAGTTCTTGTTGGTTTATTGTGGCCTATCCTTACCTTTTTTAGAGGTTAATTATAGGCAGTTACACAAAATCATTTACAGGGTTTTTTTTCGGGTGTCTGCTTGATTAGATTTCAGCCAGTACATATAAATTAATTACCTAGCCATTTTTCACTTGATGTTTGGTCTTGATAAATTCCATATGGGGTACATGCAGTAAATCGGCCATCTTACGGACCATATGTTCTTCATACAT
>DQKQ01000115.1 GCA_015660615.1 Flavobacteriales bacterium | reverse complement strand
TTAATCACTGGCATGGCCATCCAGCCTTCCGTGAATTTGGCATAAATATCAAGCATGCGACGGGTCTCCTCCTGAGCCTCCTGCTCAGTAGCGTGAGCCGTATGCCCCTCCTGCCATAAAAACTCAGTAGTTCTGAGGAAAAGACGGGTACGCATCTCCCAACGGACAACATTCGCCCATTGGTTAATTAGAAGTGGAAGATCGCGGTAGCTCTGTATCCATTTCCTGTATGTATTCCAAATAATCGTCTCAGAAGTCGGACGAACGATAAGCTCTTCCTCCAACTTTGCTTTAGGATCAACAATCAGTCCTTTCCCATTCGGGTCGTTAATAAGACGATAGTGAGTCACAACAGCACACTCTTTCGCAAACCCCTTCACGTGAGCGGCCTCCTTAGACAGGTAGCTCTTAGGGATAAAAAGTGGGAAGTAGGCATTCATATGTCCAGTCTCCTTAAACATGCCATCAAGAACATCCTTCATCCTCTCCCATATAGCATAACCATATGGCTTAATAACCATACAGCCCTTTACGTCAGAGTGCTGAGCTAGGTCAGCATCAACAACAATTTCGTTATACCACTTGCTGTAATCTTCGCTTCTCGGTGTTAATTTTTTAGCCATCTAAACTTTGGTACGATTCGTGTAATTATGAATTCGAGGAACATCTCGCACTGCGAAAGTACGAATTTGATTACCTTGCTAATATATAATGCGCATGGATTTACCTATACAATTTTTCAAACTTCCACTCATCATAGTTTCTATGGTGGGATTTATCGGTTGTGGGATTAGCCCAAACCATACTTCCTCCCTAGAATCCGACGAACTCTACCTGTCCTCAGGAGAAGAATTTATTACCGACGCGGAGTATCTAGCATTTGCCTTAAAAGACTTTGAATCCCTCGATTATGAAGAGGACTACTACAATGAAAACAGTGGATACATTAATAACCGAGGATATTCAAACAACAATTTCAATTCAAACCTACCATATAATTCATTAGGCCTAAGCAGTTATTTCTCACCGTACGGAGCAGGTTACAACAACTGCGGTTTCAACAACTACGGAAACAACAACTACAACAGTTATGGTTACGGAGGTTACGGATACAATTCCTACAATAATTATGGCTATGGAGGATACGGATACAATCCGTACAACTGCTATGGACAAGGAGGATACGGATACAATCCCTACAACAATTATGGCTACGGAGGATATAATGGTGGGGGATACTTCGGTAGCTACTCAGGAGGTGAAACATATTATACCAGCTCAGTTTTAGTAGGGCCACGAACTCCGCTTCTTACAGGTACACTTACTAACAGTAACTATAGAGGTGGTCGATTGAGCACGAATAAAACTGAAGAAACTGGAAGTGGAGTTACAAACTCAACGAATGTAAGTAGTGAAAATTATAACGTAAATAAAACTCGATCGATTTGGAATTGGGATCCTAGAGATCCTTCAACAATAAATAACAACGCAACTCGATCAGGCGATACGAACATTTCTAATTCAAGACCCAGTTCAAGACCCAGCACTAGAAATGACAACAACAGCAGTCATTCTAACAAAACTGGCAGATCAAACAACTCGACGGGAAAGTCCGGCGGTCGTAGACAATAATCCCCCCTATAATGATTTTCATTCAGTCATCGCGCAAAGTAGAGCGTGCATGTAAAACTGTATTATTTGCTCTGTCTATTTTATTTTTTCAAGACACTTATTTAGCCCAGAATGAGGTTGACGTACTCAGATACTCAATTACACAACCAACAGGTTCGATTCGCACAATGGCAATGGGTGGTGCATTTGGAGCCTTGGGAGCTGACATAGCTTCAATGGGAATAAACCCTGCGGGAATAGGGCTGTATAGAAGAGGAGATGTAAGCTTTTCAACGGGGCTCTTTTCGAGTAAAACAACGGCAACTCTTGGTGAAACTTCAAATCTAAGTTCCGATATTTCAGCAACGATAGGGTCATTCGGAATTGCTTTAACAATACCAAGTGTTAACCCTGATTGGCCATTTATTACACTGGGAATTGCTCATCAAAAACAAGCAATATTTAACCAAAGACTCGTGCTAGAAAACGCTCAACTAAACTCAAGTTTACTCGGAGTCTTTCAATCACTTGCATACGGAACCCACAACGCGGATTTAGATGACGGCAGTGCATTTCCTTACACCGCATCACTTGCTTGGTATGCTTGGCTCCTTGATCCTGACGGATCTAGCAACACAGACTATATAACACCATTTAACACAAGTGAATCAATCACTGTAAACCGCAGGATTGATAGGTCTGGAAATATGGGAGAGACACAGTATTCAATGGGCAGTACATATAAGGAGTGGTTAAGTCTAGGTGTAACACTAGGTGTAACGAAACTAAAGTTTATTGAAGAGTCACGTCACGAGGAAATTCCTTTAGAAGAAGGAACAGAATTGGCCTCTTGGACCTATACGGAAAACTTAAATATTGAAGGGACAGGGTTTAATCTAAGAATAGGAGCCATAGCAAAAGTATCTGATGGGATGAGACTGGGCCTGTCACTGCATTCACCAACTAGATTACATTTAATTGACAGCTACAACACCTCTATAAGCAGTATCTGGAAAGATGGTGAAAGCTATAGCGAAACATCTCCTGAGGGTGGGTTTGAGTATTTAATAATAACTCCAGGAAGGGCGATTTTTAGTGCGTCAATTTTGATGGGTAAAATAGCCATACTTTCAGCTGATTATGAAACGGTAAACTACAAAGGTGGAAAACTTAAATCCACTGATGGTTGGTTAGCAACGAACTACGGGTTCGAAGCTGAGAACCAAGCTGTAATAGACTCGTACGACAGAGGACATGAAGCCCGCTTGGGGTTAGAAGTCCGAGTTGCAAAAAATTGGCGTGTTAGAATGGGTAGCGGTTTTGCCACTTCTCCCTATTCTATCCAATCAGGTGTGATTTCAGATTCCTCAAAATATAAAGCGAGTCTAGGAGGTGAATTTAGGAATGAGCAATGGTATGCTGGTTTTTCCTGGTCGAGAACCTGGTACAATGAAGATCTTTATCTTATGGACCCAGCTTTACAATTATATCCTATCGACATTGAGAGAACCCTTGGTATGATTTCAATCGGAGCAGGGTATAGAATTTAGTATTGCTTCGTTTTAATAAAATATTAAAAGCTAAAAGGGCCCGCATTAAGCGAGCCCTTTTTAATTTGATTAGTGATCTATTACTTAGCGCAAATCTTACGAACCGCTAAATCAATTCTTAAGCTTCTTAAGCTCTTTATCCATGATAGTATCCATGCGTGCCTTCTCTTCCTCTGCAAGTTCTTTATCAACGAGAATACGTCCACTGTGCTCATCAACTATAATCTGCTTTCTTTGAGCAATATCAATCTGACGTTGTGGTGGGATTTTAATAAAAGTACCTGCACTTGCCTGACGCTCAATTGGCACAACAGCAAGACCATTCTTAGCAGCGCTACGAATTCGAGAGTATGTACGCAGTAAACGTTCGTCTATCGTTTTTGCCATCTTGTCGCTCTGCTTCAGAAGGACTTCTTCTTCCGCCTGAGTTTCAGCGATGATCTCATCCAATTCAGACTGCTTAGCTGTAAGATCCGCAGTACGTTGAGTGTTTTTAGATCTTAAATTCTCAAGTCCTTCTGCTTTTTGAACTTGCTGAGCTTTACACTCACGAATACGCTTTTCGCAAAGTTCAATCTCTAAGGTTTGGTATTCAACTTCTTTATTTAAAGATTCAAACTCACGATTGTTACGTACGTTGTTCTTCTGATCCTCATACTTTTCAATAAGAGCTTGGCTTTCCTTGATTTGCATCTCATAAGCAGCTACGCGCTGAGATACATTGTCGTTTTCCTCCTCCATCGTCTCAAGACGAGTTTTGAGGCCACCAATTTCGTTTTCAAGATCTTCAACTTCAAGAGGAAGTTCACCACGTACCACACGGATACGGTCGATGCGGCTATCAATTAACTGAAGATCGTATAAAGCGCGAAGTCTATCTTCGGCTGTGAGGGGCTTTTTAGTTTTTGCCATAGTACACTATGTTGTAAATCAACGGATTTGAACAGGATTCGTATTAACCGAAGCCAAACGAACCGCGAATTTAGTGAATTTATGCTTGATAACGTTTGCAATTAAGGCACTAGTTCGCCATTCACTTTCATAATGCCCCACATCGGCAATTAAAATCTTACCATCTGCATCGAAATACTCGTGATATTTAAAATCAGAGGTGACAAAAACATCTGCGTTTTTAGACATTGCATCTCTAAGTAAAAATGAGCCAGAGCCACCACAAACAGCTATTCTTGACACCATTTTTTTAGGGGCTTTAGTATGTTTAATATGAGAAGCGCTTAGTGCTGTTTTTGCTCCATCCAAGAAATCCTCCCACTTAACCGGATGTGGCAATTCTCCTATCATTCCAGCACCTATATATTTATCTTTATTTGTCAACGAAGCAATAAAATAGGCTACCTCCTCATAAGGGTGAACTGCTATAGCTGCAGAAACAACTGCTTTAGATAGCCAACTCTCAACCAAAACCTCTATTTTAGTTTCAGATTCTACGTGATCCTCACCAAGTTTACCTACAAAAGGATCTGCTCCATCATCTGGCGTAAATGTTCCCTCTCCCTTAACGTTAAAACTAACCTTATTGTAATCACCGATGCTTCCTGCCCCAGCTTTAAACATAGCTTCCCTTACAACCTGCGCTTCAGCGTGAGGACAATAAACAGTGACGTGATGAAGAAGCTCAGCTTTAGGCCTGAGAATCTTCAAGGACTCGGGCGTACATCCTAAAGCTGTGGCGAGTTCTTGATTAACGCCAGTAATAATATTGTCTAAGTTTGTATGAATCGCGTAAAGTGCAATTCCAGACTTAATAGCTCTTAAAACAGTTCGTTCAACATAATTTCTTCCAGTCAACCTCTTTAATCCCGAAAAAATAATAGGGTGATGACTAACTATCATTTCCGCTCCCTCCTGCTCGGCTTCAGCGACAACCTCCTCTGTACAATCAAGAGATACAAGTACTTTCGTAACTTTAGCGTTCGGGTCACCTACCAGTAATCCTGAGTTATCATATGACTCTTGCAATACGGGCGGAGCCCAAACTTCTAACACTCGCGTAATGTCGCGTACCTTCAGGGCGTTCTGAGATTCCATGACGACTAAGATACTTACTAAGACCCTTATTAGGAGAGTGATTTTATCTCCTATTACAGCACTTCATGGATTGGTGTTGATTCTACGCCATGCTTTATTTGATATAGGCCTAATAAAATCTCAGTATGCAGCTATTCCTACATTGGTTATTGGAAATATTCACGCGGGCGGAACAGGTAAAACTCCACACGCATCATCTCTTTTATCAATCTTCGCTAAAAGACTGGGGGGAGCTGAAAATGTTGCATTGCTAAGCAGAGGTTATGGTCGTAAATCAAAGGGATTCAGATGGGTAAGTGAAGATAAAGATTGGCGGGAGTTCGGAGATGAACCTTTTCTACTTAAGCAATTAAATCCAGAACATCCAATAGCTGTTTCAGAAAACAGGCTTAAAGGGGTGGAACGAATTAAAAAAGAAAGACCTAACGTAAAACTCGTAATTCTTGATGACGGATTACAACACCGAGCGCTAATTCCTCATAAATCAATTGTACTTCTTGATTCACATCGCCCTATAAATACAGAAGCTTTAATTCCTGGTGGGAGTTTAAGAGATTTGAAATCCAGAATAAAAAAATTCGATGCAGTAGTTTATAGTAGATCAAGGGACAACAGAAAAACCAACAAATCAACATTCTCATCAGAGATGATTACAACAGGATTAGATATACATCCCCCTATAAATTCTGCCAAATCTAGAGTGTTAGCAATTAGCGGTATTGCTGAACCTGAACAGTTTTTGGAGAGTTTGGCCTTAAAATGGGATATTATAAGGAGACATTCCTATCCCGATCATTATGAATTCAAGAAAGAAGATATTGAAAACTGGTTGGCTTATGTGAGATCCGATGATTTAGATGGCATCGTGACTACCGCGAAAGATGCAGTTCGTCTAAAGCAATTCTCAGAAACATTAAAAGGGATTCAAGTTATCAGCATCCCTATTGAAGTAAAATGGCATAATGAAATTGCTTTGAATGCTTTGGTTGATGAGTGGGTTGAATCTACGATATTTGCAAAATGAATTTTACTACAGTAAAGATTTTTATAAGCGCAATTTCATTCCTGACATTTTTAACAGGCTGTAGCTTAATAACGACTCCAGAAGTTGAAAATGCAGGATTGATTTCTGGAACTTTCATAGGTATTGATGAGGGAACCCCTATCATGCTTAGAAGTTTTAAAAATGGTTCGTTAATTAAGGTTGCTCAATGCGTGTCTGGAGTAGATGGTACGTTTTCTATAACTCCTGAGAAACCACTTCGTCAAGGCTACCACCAAATAATAATCGATAAGCGTTGGCCAATTGTACTAATTACTGACTCAACAGAGGCTCCAATAGTTTCAGCTTCTGTCCCTGATGGTAAAGGTTACATTATAAATTCTACAATCACAGGTTCTGCTTCAAGTGAATTATTAGCTACATACTACGGCGAACTTATGCCTAAACAGGATTCACTGCTTCTTATTCAGAATTCAATTCGAACGCTTAGTAGTGAAGAGAAAACAGTTGCTACTAAAATTTTGAATAGATTAATTATAGAACTTGAAAATCTTAGTTTAGAATTTATTAAATCGAATTCTGAAAGCCCCGCTACCTTAGCAGCTCTTGAAAATCTATCTCCCGAGAAACACGCTGTTGCTTATAAGTCAGTACTTAAATCTCTTTCAAAAACATACGCTGATTCTCACTATTATACGATGTTGAAAACAAAGTACGATAAATCGATTTCGCAACGTAAAATTCCTAACCAACCTCCCCCT
>DQKQ01000191.1 GCA_015660615.1 Flavobacteriales bacterium | reverse complement strand
GATATAAATTCTATCATAGAGGTTGTAAATCAATGTATATTTGTGTCCCAAGATAATTAATTATACGATGCGCATCACAATTACTCCACTGGTTTTATCGGTTTTACTTTCAGTATTTATTCCTTTTTCTAAGGCGAATGCCCAAACCCTGATTGCACCATCTTTCCTATCTGGTGACAGCTATACAATGGGCGTATTAGAATTATCAGAAGCGGGTGAAGTAGGAGAAAATATGGTTTGGGATTATAGCACCTTTTTAACGGTTAACTCATACAACGCTCAGATACTGTCATCATCACCATCCTCATTTGAGGACGATTATCCCTATGCTAATTGGATGTTAGAAGCAGGGGGAGCTCAGTATTACTATAACTACGGACCTGATGTCTTCGAATATTTCGGTGGGGTAGAAGGAGGAGCGAGTTATCCATATAATGATTCTGAAATTTACTTTCCGTACCCATTTTCATATGGCGAAACATGGACAGATACTTTTGACAATGTGTTAAATATAGCAGGCTTTGAAACACATAGATCAGGAATTGTCTCGAGTGTAGTAGATGGCTATGGAACCCTTGACCTTCCCGGAGGAGTTCATTTAGATGATGTGACGAGGATTTCATTATCTAGAGAAATTACGGACAGTTCAATGACAGGTGAAGTAACGTATTTAATTGACGTAGCAATGTTTTACTCTGGAACGACCGTTGTTCCAATGGTCACTCATACACATCTTCAAGTAATAGAAGTACAAGACACGTCAATACAGGACTATACAGAGATCCTTCAGTCCTACCTTGTCGAAATTGATGAACTTCAGAATGAAGCGACCGAGATCAATTTTACAATGTTCCCTAACCCGGCCAGTTCGAAAGTACAATTTGTTTTCGCCGGTGGGATAAATGCCCCACACTCAACGGACGTGATTGAAATTCGCGATATATCAGGTCGTTTAATCGAAACGCTTAATCTTGTACCGGGTGTAAATTCTGGTGCGATAGATGTTAGCTCTTGGGCGAAAGGAGTCTATACGGCAACATCTAAGCTGGGCTTAGAGAATGTCTCAACAAAACAATTGATTGTAGAGTAGTCTTACATAAAAACCTCTTCTCAGCGTTGATGTTTTCATGGATAAACAGACTACACCTATTCGAGATGTAGGAATTTAGTAAGCTCTTTTGTCGCTTCCTTCCATATAATTTACGAAGGCGCGATTTACAACTCTACGTCCTCCTGGCGTAGGATAATTTCCGGTGAAATACCAATCTCCGGTGTGATTGGGACAAGCTTCGTGAAGACCTTCAATGGTTTGGAATATGATTTTCACATCAGCAACCATACCCTTGGGAGTTAGAAGTTCAGAGATTTTGTCAGAAACTTCGTCAGCGGTAAAAGGATCATAAATTGCTGTTACGGGATTTTGCATCTCAGCTAAAGGCTTCATTAGCTCGGCCTTACATTTCTCATAAGTATCGCTAAGGACTTTTTCAAGACCGCGATCTTTCAATAGAGCCACAGCTGCTCTGAATGCAATGAAATCATTTATTTTTGCCATATCGATCCCGTAGCAGTCGGGGAAGCGGATTTGAGGAGCACTTGAAGCGACGACTATTAACTTGGGTCCTAGGCGATCAAGAATTCTGAGTATGGATTGTTTTAACGTCGTTCCACGAACGATGCTGTCATCAATAACAATGAGGTTGTCTTTACCTCTTCTTATTGAGCCATAAGAGATGTCATAAACGTGGGCTACTAGATCATCACGTGAAGAATCCTGAGTAATGAATGTTCTGAGCTTAGCATCCTTAATTGCCACCTTCTCCATTCTGGGGCGCTCGTTCATAATAGCTTCAATATCCTCATCAGATGGGTGAGATCCGAGGCCTTTTATCCGAGCAATTTTACTTATATTTAAGTAAGTCTCTAACCCCTTAATCATTCCGTAAAAACAAACCTCAGCAGTGTTGGGGATGAAGCTTGAAACCGTATTGTCAAGGTCGTGCTCAATCGCTTCGAGAATTTTAGGGACTACTTTTTCACCCAATGTTTTTCGCTCTTTGTAGATTTCCACATCGTTGCCTCGACTAAAATAAATTCTCTCAAAACTACACGCTGTACGGGGTGCTGGATCTAGAATGCGAGGCATGTAAGTTGTTCCGTTACGTTTGATAATTAAAGCGTGACCTGGCTCGACTTCATGAACGTTATCAGCGGTAAGGTTAAAGGCAGTCTGGATTACAGGGCGCTCGGAAGCTGCAACCACAATCTCATCATCCTCATACCAATACGCAGGGCGAATTCCGTTAGGATCACGTAACACGAAAGCGTCGCCATGACCAAGCATACCACACATTGCGTAACCACCATCGAATCCCTCTGCAGCAGATTTCAAGACACCCTCAAGATCTAAAGTGTCGGCAATTTTTTCAGAAATGCTTTGGTGATTTAACCCTTTAGCTTTTAGGGCATCAAAACGAGATTGATTCTCTACATCTAAATAGTGACCTATCTTTTCAAGGACGGTAACGGTATCAGATTTTTGTTTTGGATGTTGGCCTATTTCAATAAGAATATTAAAAAGCTCGTCGACGTTTGTCATGTTGAAATTACCAGCTAATACAAGATTTTTAGTTCGCCAGTTATTCTGTCTTAAAAACGGGTGACAATTTTCAATGTCATTTTTCCCGTAAGTGCCATATCGTAAGTGACCTAGAGACACTTCACCAGTAAAGCCAAAGTTCTCTTGTAGAAAAGCTGCATCGGCAAGCTGCACAGCGTCGAGATTAGAAAACCTATTAAGGATATCTTCGAAAATATCATGAATAGGCTTAGAGTTTATAGATCTTTTTCTTGAAATATATCTTTTCCCGGGACTAACATCCAGTTTTATATTAGCAATTCCAGCACCATCTTGCCCGCGATTATGTTGTTTCTCCATCAGGAGATACATTTTATTCAAACCGTAGAATGCCGTTCCGTACTTATC
>DQKQ01000082.1 GCA_015660615.1 Flavobacteriales bacterium | reverse complement strand
TTTTAATGGCTTCTCCCGGAAGTAAGTTAGAATTGTAAATATAATATTTGGGAGATTGATCAATATCATAGCCCTTATTAATAGAGATTATATTTCGACTTGCCCATAACCTCATAATATGAGCAACCCCTAAAGTGGTAGTGTTTTTGTGGAAAGCAGAAGATATTCTGGCCAGTTCTGAGGCAAACATCTCTCCTCTTTCTTGAAGAATACACAATAATAAGAAATCCCGATGACCTCCTTTATATTTAGTTATTTTATCATAACATTTTCGGCCACAAAATCGTTGATTGTTCTTAAATCCCTCGAACTCAAGAAGGTATTCAGTTCGACAAAGATAGCACTGTCTTAATAGAGGTGGGTGTTTAACAGAAGGGACACTTCCTTTTATATTATTGGGGATGGGTTTAATATTATCTCGTTCTGCTTCATGGCAATATAGGGAACAATGCCTTTCAAATACTTTATTTCTACTCAGTTTTCGGTAAAATAAAATCTCCCTATCACAGTATCTATAAGCACAGATACTCAACTAAATCACCTCAGTCATGGTGGTGTCCTTCTAAGAACAAAGCCCCTAAGAGCATAGTTAATGCACCAAAGGCAGCAAATGTAGCGGTGATATATGCCTCTTCATATAGTGCGGAGATAAACTCAATACCGTGTAATGCCCCGTGGGCTGCTAAAGACACTTCCAAGATGCGAATACCAATCTTTTTTAAACTCATTCCTCTTCCTCGCCTTCAAACTCTTGGAACTTCTTCTCTGATTCGGGGTCTAAGTCGATAAGTATGGCATTTCTGCCATAGTCATTAGCCACAGGCCACATACTGCAACTTCCAGCGAATCCATCTAAGACATAATCACCAACTTCGGAAGTAGTCAAAACCATTCTTTTAATGAGTGCATATGGGATTTGATTATACCACCCATTATGTTCTCGAGATCCGGCTTTAACCATATTTATATTCCACCAATCGTAGGCATGAGTCCCAGTCTTACCCTTAGCAATTTGGGTCTTAACTCTGGGGTCGTTAGGATTTCGGTATGGTTGGGTGTCTCTTTCTGGGTAAAATAATGGTTGTTTACAATCATCATGAACTAACCAAAGCAAGGCTCGGTGAGCAGTAGTAAATCGCTTCTTGGTATGGCCGATGTTAGAAGGGTATACCCATGAAATCCATTGCTGGAGTCTAAATCCTTGTGCTTCAATAATGGGAAGTAAACGAGCACAGGCTTCTGGATAGTGAACTAAGAAAGCAGAACCATTAGCACTAAGCCGGGGTTTGAGTGCAGCAAATGTGTCGGAAATCAGTTGGTGATACTGGTGTTCAGGGAGATTGTCATTAACTTTATCAGAATAACGGAATCCAATGTTGTAAGGTGGGTCAAAGAATGCACTCTGGATTTCAATATCGGAATCTAAGTTAGTGATAGCAGACACAACATCATTAAGAATAAAGATGTGACTCATTTCAAACCCTTCTTGAACGATTAATAGTTTTATGTTGTAGTTCTAAGTTTTCGGGGGATGTGTCCCCACCGTCAGCACGGGCTACTTTATGTCCTACGTCTACCATACTGGGTTCCAATCTTACTCCTGTGATAGCATCTTCTACTTTACCATCATCTCCTATGGCATCATCAATAATTTGTTTTCGTTGAGTGGCACTAACTCCGGGCTTGATTGCAGGAAGGTTAAGATACTGATCCAAATCAGCAAGGAACTCTTGAATAACTACATTAAAGGTAGCAGGAATAACATAACTACGACGAGAGTCTGTTGCATCATCCATAAACTTAACTTGATTATCAACCATCCATGTATCCCAGAAACTACGGACGGCTTGAATGTCTTGAATAAGTGCGCTATTGCTGTATTTATCCAACATAGAGCGTAGCACAATGTTAACGAAAATATTTTGTCGTGCTGATTTTTTATCAGTGATTCTCTCAGCACTTCCAGCAGCAGAAAGTGTGTTATAAAGGGTAATGAACTTGTCTACCTTTTTCAATTCTGTCCTTATCTTGTTTTCAGACCATGTAGCGATGTCGTTAATATAGAAATCCATTTCAAGATTCATCTTGTTATAGTCTTCACCCCTACAATAGAGGGTATAATCCATCAAATGTTGTAGCAAAGCACGAACATGGTGTCTTTTAGGTGCGCCCATATCATTATAACTCAACCATTGAGCATCAGCATACTTGTAAATAGACTGATAATTGGGTTCCTTGTGGTGTTGAGCATGGAAACGGTCAATCTTAGAAAGTTTGTTTCCGCCTTGATTCATTTTCAAAAAGATTTGATCTGCATCAAAATCCTCATCATCTTCGAACTCGTAAACAGATAGTGTAGAACCTGAAAGTGCTTGTTGGAAACTACTGGGTAATTCACTCCAAACCTTATTACCAAGATGCTCTTTGTTAGTATGCTCTTGCCAACGAGCACTCATTTTTATTTGACCGTCCATATATCTCATCAAGGTTACAAGTCGATGCTGACCATCTACCACAAAGTTCATAGTATCTAAACCATCTTCGGAATTAATTTTTTGAATCATTACTTCACCCAAACTAATGCCACAAACCTGAGATTCAATCAAGCGAGTATTCCATTTGGCTCTGCGGTCATTAAAGATTCGTTGGTATGTATCCATATCCAGTTTATCATTTTTCCATAGTTGGTAGAAATGGGCCACAGTGAATTGTTTCTTATCAGATGATGCGACCTTGGTGTAGAGGGGATTCTTTGCCATACAATTAGATTTATGTGATTACCCTTATAAACATTATTATTGTGGGTTGTTTACCAGATGTTCAATAAAAGTGATAACTTCATCATATTGGTCATCGGGAATATCTTTATATGATACTCCAAAGCGGGATTTGATACAAATAGCAATATGGGCATAAGGGTTGCGTCCTTGTGGGTGTCGAGGAGAATCGGGTAATTTATCTTTAAGTTTATCTCCAGCAGATTTAATCTCTTCCCACAATATTTTGGCTAATTCTTCATCCATGATATCACCTAAGTAATGATTTGACTGGATGTGATTTATACTGTTCTGCCATAGCATATTTATGATATCCAGAATCACCAGTTCTTTCGATTATCCCTTTCTTAGAATGTATGCGAAGAATATTACAAATAGCATGTGAAGTAAATCGATGTGCTCTTTGACTATCACATTGTTTAGCGATCTCTGATGCTAACAAAGGTTCCTTAGTGTGTTTTAAAAGTTTAAGTGGGAAATACTGTTTAGGGCTACGACTCTTGACTTTTGCACTATTACATTTATGGCTACAAAATGCTTTACTGCTATCTTGTAGCCTCCAACGCAGTATAGTATCTTCTCCACAATTTTCGCAAGAGATTACTATGGGTGGATAATATTCAAAATGTTTGGTATGTGTATTTTTACTTGGTTTATATTTAGTTAGTTTTAATTCATAAAAACGCTGACAATAATAACTACAATAATCAGAGTCCCAAAAAACGAAACAGGATTCAATTAAATCTCGGCCACATACTATGCACATATCAATCACTAAAATAATTTTGTTTGCCTCTTGGAATTGATGTCTTCAAGACCCTGAACATCGGGCTCGATTTCGCCGGGGGTTGTTGCTTCGGCTTGCCAAATGATTTCACGGTCAATTTCAACGTTCCAAACTTCCTTTAAAAATCCACATATTTTCTGATAGGTAACTGACTTAGGTTTGACTCCGACTTCTTCAGAAGTAGTAGGAAAGTAAACCATGAAATCCACTACTGAACCATAGTGTGCATAAATCTTTTTGGCTAATGTTTTCCCTACTCGTGGAATCTGTTCCAATAAGGCATGGTGTTTATTAGATGTAGAAGTTACTACAGTCACTGGACGGATCAATTGGTGGACTTCACCTTCTGACATTCGGAGGGCATGACTTCGGATGAATCGGATTGTCTCATCCAAAGAATCAGTGTAAACTACTGGAAGCACTTCAGAACTCATACGGTTCAAAAACTGTTGTAATGACCTAACTTGATTCTGGTTAGCAGTAAATATATCTTTATTTGTTCCTTCAATAATGAGATATGTTCGAGGGGCAGCAGTTACTAATCTACTGACTTGTTCTTGCATTCGGCGGGACTGCCATGAGCCATAAGCATCAGCCCATGTTTTCCGTTCAAAAAGCGCACAATCTTCGGGATTGTCATAATCCCAAACTTTGATATCACCTGTATCGAGATTCTCGATTTCAGCATTAAGCAACATCTCACAAAGTTGCTTGGTTTTTGGCTTTTCTTTGGAATCAACACTGATAGAAATAGTTTTCTTATCCACTTCTGTTGTTACCACCGGCATAATAAATAGTAGTGTAACCACCTATTTAACAGTTAGGTTGGGGTAGGTTAATAAGGGTAGTCGCTATAAGGGTTATTAACAACCTCGCCGGTTTCGGCTTCTTTGGGGTTAAAAATAAATGATGGAGAGTGAAAGCAAGATGAAACAATACATAGTGAAAACAGTAAATGGAAAGGAACAGAAGGTTGTTGATGAGATGTTATCAAGACTAACCGATTTTGGTTCAATGAAAAAGATACGGGATCAAATTGGCGATATGACTTATGTTGAACACATGAAGGGATATATTTTTGTTGAGGCAGAATCACAAATAGTTATTGAACAATTGGTCGGGAAAACTATAGTTCGCACAAATATATTACCAATGAAAAATGTAAAAAGGGTTATTGGGGAAGTTAGTAATGAAGAATATAATAACTACACAAAACCAAAAATACCAACAGATGGGTTGGAGATAGGAACAATTGCCACAATACAAAAAGGTGCATTTAAGGGTGAACAAGGAATTGTGTTATCAAAAACAGAGGAAAGAGTAAAAATTGAATTACTGGGCGATATTCCTATGATAATGGAATTAGATGGAAAAGATGTAATTTAATACCATATTTACCAGACTATTAACAAGACAACCATAGAAGCAACAGCGGCTATTGCAGAAGTAAGTGTTCTTAATAGTTCCATTTTGTGGTTGTGTTTATCCAGCCAACGTTCCAAAACGCCTCGTTCAGCCATACTATTACTTTTTGCTATCACCTATATCAACTTTGATAGCGTAACCGCACCCACATTCCCAAGTATCCCCTTGCTTGGATAGTTTCCGTGGGCTAAATGTAGAACAACATGGACAGATAGGTATCATTAGTATTCATCCCCCATATCATGCCCAAATGTAATACCAAAAACAATTAAAAAAACTATTATTTCCCAAAACATACTATCATTCCTCTGAATGATATTCTACTGATTCAATTTTGGCTAACTTCCGTGCCTCGGTAATTTTATCCTGTGCTACTAAATCCAACCATGTTGCTAATTCATCATCAAAGTCAGCCTCATTCCCCTCATTAGTAATATTTATAATAGGAGGATCTCTCCATACGCTACCATTTATTAAAAGTGTTTTAATCAAGTGTTCACATTGTTTTTCACCACGGGATTCAAAATAATCCAGTAAATTACACAACATTCTCAAATCAAGATTAATCTCATTCATACATATCCCTCCTTTGGCTACCTTTATCACTCTTTGCTTTTTCGCACATATAGTCGAGAGGGTAAAGCGATAATCTCCCTATAATCCTTGATAGTATCAAAATAAGATTCTTGAATAAACCAAAAGTCCTCTACCACATCAGCAGAGATAATTTTGTGATATTGGGTTTCATTCAAAATAAATGTATCTTCATTTTCAATTTGAGACCAAACAACTCCATACTTACGCTTAGCCCAGCCTTCAGACCTGTCATTATCTTCAATATATTTTTTTAATTTATTGGCGGCTTCCTTTTGGAAACCGATGGCCATACTATAATTGTTGAATACCTCTACAGGAATATTTTCCAATTTACCGAACTGGATAATTAATTCGGTGGCCTTTTTGGGACCAAGGTTTGGAATGCCGGGGATGTTATCAGAAGCATCTCCTGCCATGGCTTTCCAATCAGAATACAACTTAAAGGTAAAATTATTCACTGGTTCTACTGATTCAGTAAAGTTATGAAACTTAATTCCGGGGTGTATGGCTAATAATTGATGAATGTCTGAATCTTGAGTAAATATAATTATATCTGCTGTCAAATTGTCAGCCACAAAGTCGGCCAATAAATCGTCTGCCTCTAATTCTTGGGTATAATGGCCAATAAAGTTTTTACGCAACTTCATGGCGTCTAAATTAAGGGAGTTATAATCTTCTCTGATATCTCTATTAGTATAGTCCTCAGCATCGTAGTCTTCAATTCTTGCTTTGGGAACTCGGTTAGCCTTATAATTATGAT
>DQKQ01000130.1 GCA_015660615.1 Flavobacteriales bacterium | reverse complement strand
TCCTTACGGAGTTTAAAGTTAGAAACATCTTTAGTGGACATCGTCTTAACTGCTTTTTGTCCAGAGATAATTGACATCTCATCAACTGCAGTATTAACCATTTTACGATCACCTACTGCTTGACCAACTCCTTGGTTTAAGCAAATTTTCGTAATACAAGGCGCTTGCATAAGACTCGTATATTCAAACTTTTTAATTAAAGTAGGAACAATCTCGTCTTTGTATTGCGCTTGAAGTCTAGATACGTATGTCATTACTTCAGATCTTCGTTTGATTTCTTAGAGTAACGAGTAAGCTTACCAGCGTCATTACGACGACGTCCTACTCGAGTTGCATTGCCAGCAGAATCAACAACCATCACATTAGAAATGTGAATACCCGCTTCTACTTTAACTACTCCTCCCTGTGGGTTAGAGGCGCTTGGCTTAACGTGCTTAGTGATGATGTTTACACCTTCAATAACCACTCGATCTTTTTTGCGATCAACAGAGAGTACAGCTCCAGTCTTTCCACGGCTTCCGCCAGAAAGAACTTTTACTGAATCACCAGATTTTATTTTTAGTCGCTTTTCCATCTTTCCTTAGTCTTCCCTACAGCACCTCTGGTGCTAGTGAGACAATTTTCATAAAGTCCTTATCACGTAACTCGCGTGCAACAGGGCCAAAGATACGTGTAGCACGAATATCTCCAGCTTCGTTTAACAAAACGCAAGCATTATCATCAAAACGGATGTAAGATCCATCAGCTCGGCGAATCTCTTTACGAGTTCGCACAACTACTGCCTTAGCAACCGTACCTTTATTAATATTTCCATTAGGTGTAGCACTCTTTACAGTTACAACCACCTTATCTCCAATCGACGCATAACGTCTTTTAGTTCCACCTAAGACACGAATACAGAGTACTTCACGAGCACCGCTGTTATCAGCTACTTTCATACGGGATTCTTGTTGTATCATTGTTTCCTAATAATATTTATTATTTAACACGTTCTACAACTTCAATCAGCCTCCAGCATTTACGCTTACTAATTGGACGTGTTTCCATGATACGGACTGTATCACCAATGTTACATGTTTGCTCCTCATCATGAGCAACAAGCTTTGTTGTTTTAGTTACAAACTTTCCGTAGAAAGGATGCTTCTCTTTACGCTCTACAGAAACTACAATTGATTTATCCATCTTATTAGATGTAACAATACCAACTCGCTCCTTTCTAAGTTTACGTGTTATTGTTTCTGTACTCATGATGCTTTATTACGTGCAGTTTGCTCAGTTAAAAGGCGCGCGACATCACGCTTTTGAATTTTCAAAATTGTTGGAGTTTCAAGTCCAGCAATTGTATGGTTAAAGCGAAGCTTTGATAGTGCCTCACGTTCAACGTCTATTCTTTCTACCAAGTCCTTATCAGACATTTGGTGTATTTCGTTCATTTCAATCATTTCCCTGCATAATCTGGTCGTGTAACAATTTTGCAACGTACAGGAAGTTTTTGAGCTCCAAGACGTAAAGCTTCTTGTGCTGTCTCTAGTGTCACTCCATCAACTTCAAACATTATACGTCCAGGACGAACAGGCGCTACCCAATGCGAAGGAGCTCCTTTACCTTTACCCATACGTACTTCAGCAGGCTTAGATGTCATTGGTTTGTCTGGAAATATTCTAATCCAAACTTGACCTTCACGTTTCATAAAGCGGGTAATCGCAATACGAGCTGCTTCAATTTGACGTGACGATATAAAACCTATATCCATTGTTTTAATGGCAAATGATCCGTATGCTACTGTGCTTCCACGGTAGGCAAGGCCTTTAACACGGCCTTTTTGCATTTTACGAAACTTAGTTCTTTTTGGCTGTAACATATCAGTCAGCTATTATCTACGTGAGTTATTACGACGACCTCCTCCGCCACCACGACGGTCTCCACCTTTACGATCTCCTCCACGGTCCTTCTTCTGAGGAGGAAGTGGTGATAGATCAGGCTTACCATAAATCTCTCCACGGCAGATCCAACATTTAATTCCTAGTACACCGTAAGTAGTGTGGGCCTCTACATTAGCGTAATCAATATCAGCTCTGAAAGTATGAAGTGGAATACGACCTTCTTTGTATGCTTCAGACCTAGCAATCTCAGCTCCATTAATTCTACCAGCGATATTTATCTTAATTCCTTCAGCACCTAAGCGCATAGTACTTTGGATAGACATTTTAATCGCACGACGGTGATTAATTCTAGCTTCTAATTGACGAGCTACACTCTCAGCGACTAAACGAGCATCTAATTCAGGTCGTTTAATTTCAAATATATTAATTTGAACATCTTTACCTGTTAGTTTCTTGAGTTCTTCTCTAAGCTTATCCACTTCAGAACCTCCCTTTCCGATAATAACACCAGGTCGAGCTGACTTGATAGTAACAGTAACCAGTTTAAGTGTACGCTCAATGATAACATTAGCAACACTTGCTTTGCGCAAACGTGCTGTAAGGTATTCACGAATCTTATAGTCTTCTACAAGCTTAGACCCGTAGTCGTTTCCTCCGTACCAGTTTGAATCCCAACCACGGATAATTCCGAGGCGATTTCCTATTGGATGTGTTTTCTGTCCCATATTAGTTCTTTGCGCTATCTACGATGATGGTAACGTGGTTCGAACGCTTTCTAATGCGGTGAGCACGACCCTGAGGTGCAGGCTGAATACGCTTTAACATTCTTGCACTATCAACGAATATTTCACTTACAGTTAGTTTAGAGTCCTCTGGACTTGCACCAGAATTTTTTGCTTCCCAGTTAGCAATTGCTGAACGAAGAAGTTTTTCAATTCTACCTGAAGCTTCTTGTGCTGAAAAGCGCAAAATATTTAATGCTTCAAATACATCCTTACCTCGAACGGTATCCGCTACTAAACGCATCTTTCGAGGCGAAGTAGGGCAATTATTGAGTTTCGCAATAGCAATATTTTTCATTGCTTCTTTACGTGCCTCTGCTTTTAATCTTTTTCGTGCTCCCATAGTTCCTTAGTTAGCGAGCGCTTAGCGCTTCTTATCCTTTTTATCCGCGTGACCACGGAACGATCGAGTTGGAGAAAATTCTCCTAGTTTATGACCTACCATGTTCTCAGTAACGAACACCGGTATAAACTGGCGGCCATTATGAACAGCAATTGTCAATCCGACAAAATCAGGTGTAATAGTACTTGCTCTAGACCAAGTCTTAATAACTGATTTCTTTCCAGAACCTTGCATAGTTTCAACTCGTTGAACTAGCTTGTAGTGGACAAATGGGGGTTTTTTCAGCGAACGTGCCATAGTTTATTTATTCCTGCGTTCAATGATATACTTAGACGACTTGTTGCGTGGGTTACGAGTTTTGTAACCTTTCGCAGGAATTCCATTACGTGAACGTGGATGTCCACCTGATGACTTTCCTTCACCACCACCCATTGGGTGATCTACTGGGTTCATCACAACTCCACGAACGCGTGGACGACGACCCAACCAGCGTGAACGACCGGCTTTACCACTAACCTGTAGGTTATGCTCAGAGTTACCCACAGAGCCGATAACAGCTAAGCAAGTAATTAAAATCATACGAGTTTCACCACTAGGTAGTTTAATAATTGCGAACTTACCATCACGAGCAGCTAACTGTGCATACGCACCTGCACTACGTGCAATACAAGCTCCTCTTCCTGGATGTAATTCAATATTGTGAATGATTGTTCCGAGTGGAATATCAGACAGGTACATAGCATGTCCAACTTCAGGAATAGCTTTCTTACCAGAGTTAATCTTCATCCCAGGAGTTAACCCCGCTGGAGCAACAATGTATCTCTTTTCACCATCCTTATACTCAACTAGGCAAATACGGCCAGTACGATTTGGATCGTACTCTACTGTTAACACAGTTGCTTCTTCGTGCTTATTGCGCTTAAAGTCAATTAGACGGTAACGACGTTTGTGCCCACCTCCTCGGTAGCGCATAGTCATTTTACCAGTATCGTTACGACCTCCTGATTTTTTTAATGACTCAAGTAACGGCTTATGTGGTTTGTCAGTAGTGAGCTCAGAGAAATTCGTGAGCACTCTATGACGCATACCAGGCGTTATCGGATTGAATTTACGTAATGCCATTGTTTAGATATTATCGTATAAATCGATTGCTTCGCCTTCAGCTAAAGTTACTAATGCTTTCTTATAAGAATTAGTACGGCCTTTGACGACTCCGGTTTTTGTGAAACGTTGACGAGCTTTACCATCTACACGTAGTGTGCGAATGTTACTAACTGTCACGTTATATTCTTTTTCGATCGCATCTTTAATTTCGATCTTGTTAGCACCAAGAGCAACAACAAATCCGTAGCTATTAGTTCGCTCAGTATCAGCGGACATTTTCTCAGTGATTAGGGGTTTGATTAGAATCTCTTTCATAGCAAATATTACTTTAGTAATCCCTCGAGAACCTCGTGGGCATTATTTACGAAAAGAAGATTCGTACAGTTCATAATATCGTAAGTGCTTAAATCTGAAGCTAACATCACACGATGTTTAGGTAGATTACGACAGCTACGGTAAACATTATCATCTTGAGATGGTAGAATCATTAAAGTCTTCTTATCATCAAGCTTAAGATTAGTCATTACAGTTAAAAAATCCTTAGTCTTAGGAGCGTCCATCTTGATATTATCGACAACCATAATTCCGTCAGCCTTTGCCTTATAACTAAGAGCGCTTCTGCGAGCGAGCTTACGAAGCTTAGAATTAAGATGAATGGTGTAATCTCTTGGCTCAGGACCGAAAGTATTACCTCCACCACGAAATAATGGATTCTTAATAGAACCAGCACGTGCTGTACCCGTTCCTTTCTGCTTTTTAATCTTACGTGTAGATCCAGAAACGACACCTCGGTGAAGCGTGTCATGGGTTCCTTGTCTTTGCGCTGCTTGATAACGCTTAACGTCTAAGTAAATCGCGTGATCATTAGGTTCGATTGCAAAAACCGAATCTTGTAGCTCAGCACTTTTTTTCGACTTAGAGCCTTTACTTGTGAATACGTCGAGTTTCATTATGCTTGTGGCTTATGGATTACTACAGTTGCTCCTTTGTGCCCAGGAACTGCTCCCTTAACAACAAGAACTCCTTGTTCTGGTAAAACTTTAAGAACTTCAAG
>DQKQ01000086.1 GCA_015660615.1 Flavobacteriales bacterium | reverse complement strand
CTGGAAGACCCCTTCTAATAATAGCAGAAGACGTAGATGGTGAAGCTCTTGCGACTCTGGTAGTAAATAAAATAAGAGGTTCTCTTAAAATAGCAGCTGTAAAAGCTCCTGGATTTGGAGACAGAAGGAAGGCAATGCTTCAAGATATTGCTACCTTAACAGGTGGGCAGGTTATTTCTGAGGAAACAGGCTTGAAGCTTGAAAATGCTTCAGCAGAAGACCTAGGAACAGCAGAAAAAGTTACTATTGATAAGGATAATACTACCATTGTTAATGGTGCAGGAGATAAAGATGATATCCAAGCTCGAATAGGACAGATAAAAGCACAAATAGAATCAACAACATCTGATTACGATAAAGAAAAACTTCAAGAACGGTTGGCAAAACTAGCCGGTGGAGTTGCTGTCCTATATGTTGGTGCTGCAACTGAAGTTGAGATGAAAGAGAAGAAAGATCGAGTTGACGATGCTCTGCATGCTACTCGCGCAGCTGTTGAGGAAGGGATTGTTCCTGGTGGTGGCACAGCATATATTCGTGCAGCGTCTGTTATTTCTGAAATGGAAGGAGATAATAACGATGAGACAACAGGAATGAAAATAGTGATCAGAGCTATTGAGGAGCCCTTACGCCAAATAGTATCAAACGCTGGAGGTGAAGGTGCTGTAGTTGCAAATGCTGTACGTGATGGCAAGAAGGACTTTGGTTATAATGCAAGAACAGAAGTCTACGAAAATCTCTATAAAGCTGGAGTAATTGATCCTACAAAGGTTACACGTGTTGCACTTGAAAACGCGATTTCGATTTCAGGTATGATGCTGACCACTGAATGTGTTATTTCCGATATTGAAGAAGAAGGAGCAGCGGCACCAGCAATGCCTGCAGGAATGGGAGGCATGATGTAAAGATTAATGTCGATATCTGTTAAACACGCAACGAAAGTATTTGATGGGCAAGCTGCTCTTAATGATGTTAGCTTACAAATCCCATCTGGTCAGGTACTAGGGCTTTTAGGGCCAAACGGAGCGGGGAAATCGACTTTGATGAGACTTATTTCAGGATATCTCCCTCCGACTTCTGGGTATATTGAGGTTTGCGGTTTCGATGTAGATAAGGATCCTATAGAGACAAAGAAACGAATAGGGTATTTACCAGAAAATAATCCTCTGCCCGAAGAAATGTACATAAGAGAGTATTTAAAATTTGTCGGTGGGCTATATAATTTAAATCAAGTTGTAGATAAGGTTAGAGAGGTAATGGATCTTGTTGGACTTACCCCAGAAGCTCACAAAAAAATAGGTCAATTATCTAAAGGCTATCGTCAAAGAGTGGGACTAGCAGCTTCAATAATTCACGAGCCAGAAGTGTTGATTTTAGATGAGCCCACTTCGGGATTAGACCCAAATCAACTTGTAGAAATCAGATCGTTAATTAGAAATATTGGTAAAGAGAGGACGGTTATGCTATCCACTCATATTATGCAGGAAGTTGAAGCTATGTGTGATAGAGTAGTACTGATTCGAAATGGTGAAATAGTTGCCGATGATGCAACTTCAACCTTTACAAGTCTTGAGGGAGGATTAGAAAAGGCATTTAAAGAATTGACATCTTGAGTTCGGATGTAAATAATGAAAGAGGAGTAGTTTTTAGATCTACTGGTTCTTGGTATGATGTTCAAGACATAAATGGTAAGACCGTACGTTGCCGGATTAAAGGTAAAATTCGTCTTGAAGGAATTAGATCAACAAATCCAATTGCGGTAGGTGATTCTGTCCAATTTACTAGAGTAGAAGATGGGACAGGTAGTATTAACACCATAGAAGAAAGAAGGAATTTCATTGCTCGTAAATCAGTGAATCTTTCAAAGGAAAGTCACGTAGTTGCGTCTAATCTCGATAAAGCATTTTTAATTGTAACTATAGCCAAACCTCGTACGAGTTCAGGGTTTATTGATAGATTCTTAGTTACAGCTGAAGCAATTGGTATTCCTGCAACGATAGTCTTTAATAAGATTGACCTTCTAAAAGGCGATAAGGAGGCAACTGCTAGACAAGAAGAATTGGAGGGTGTTTATTCTGATGCTGGTTATGAAATAATTAGAGTATCAGCAAAAACTGGACATGGAATAGAAGAATTTAAGGGTAGTTTAAAAGAAGGTATATATCTTCTTTCTGGCCACAGTGGAGTAGGTAAAAGCACCATCATTAATAGACTTGTCCCAGGTTTGGAACTTAAAACAGCAGATGTTTCTGAGTCTCATTCTAAAGGGAAACACACAACGACATTTGCCGAAATGTTTTCTTTACCAGGTGGAGGATTCATTATAGACACGCCAGGTATTAAGGGGTTTGGTCTAGTTACTCTTGAGAAGGAAACATTGAATCATCAATTTCCTGAATTCTTTGAGCTATTGAAAGATTGCAAGTTTAATAATTGTGTACATACAGAAGAGCCTGGATGTGCTGTGCGGAAAGCCGTAGAAGGAGGCAGAGTTTCTAAGGAGAGATACAGTAATTATGTTGAGATGTATACGGGGTTTGATGATGGCCCCTATAGATAATGTTAGGCTAGATCCTTCCTAGAGGTGTATAATCCATGAACTCTAAGGTCCTCAGAGTTGTATGACAGGCGTTTGTGAGTATTAATGTCTAGCACATCAATCCCTACTGATCTTAGAATGGCATCTCCAGCTGCACAATCCCATTCCATATATGGCCCCGTTCGAGAATGAATTTCTGCTTCTCCTAGAGCAATTTTACAGAACTTTAAAGCTCCGCTAACAGGGCTTACTACTATTTCGGAGGAGTTTATTCCTGGTGGTAGTAATTCTTCAATATTAGCGTTCTCTGACCAAGATGTAACTAAGCGATAAGGTCTTTGGACTGCCTCATTATTTATTGCTCGTATGTTTGATCCGTCTAATTTTGATAATGAAAATCCCTGCCCTTTAGCTCCAATATAGATTGTGTCAGAAAGCGGATCAGCCACAACGCCGATTACTGGTCCTGTTTCATCACAAAGGGCAATAT
>DQKQ01000218.1 GCA_015660615.1 Flavobacteriales bacterium | reverse complement strand
TGAATAGTTTAATGATTTCATCACTCTTAGCAAGGAAGAATATCTGAAGGTTGAATGAGCCAGGACGAATTCTGTTTGTAGAGCGCATTTCGATTAATGCGTCGGCAATAATAAGACGTGCCCCTTCGAGATTTGATTCTAATAAATCAAACCCTCTTCTGTGGTAATTATACATGCAGAGTCTAAGAGGACGAAATGTTTGGCTAAGCATATTTTCGATCAACCAGTATCTGTTCTGTTTACCTTGGCTAGCGAGCCAACCTTGTCCGCCTGAATTTTGAGCGTTGGCAACAATAGTTTGGGCTTTTAAAAAGTACTCAGAACCCGTCTCAAGACCGAAGCTGTCATAGTCTAAACCTAAAATCATATACGCGTAATATGCTAAAATAGAACTCAGATTATCTCTATGTTGACCAGGGTTGAATAAAATAGAAGCACCGTTTATCCAAACGAAGTCGAAATCTCCGTCTATTACGAAAAGCATGGGTGTTTTGTAATCCGAGTTGTAAACCGGACGATTGCTTTGCACCTGAATTGACCCGCTGAACCTTGTGTTTCCTATAGCTTCGCTAATAGTAATCTGCATGGTACACTCGATTAATTCATCAAACTCAAAGTTGTCATTGGTCCAACGGCGGCCATTCATAAATCCCCGAATTCCATCTTCTAAACTCTCGAAAACGCTAGCTTCAACATTAGCGATTTGTGGAGCTATTACCTGAACGTTACAATTGAGTTCCTGGGCTGTTGTGTTAGTCGTCAACACAGCGAGGATTAAGGTAAATATGGATAGTTTAAGTGTCATTATTCTAAAATGTCAGCAGGTTTACGATGTCCTTCGCGACTTCGCGTTTAGACTTTAACTCAAAAACATGCGTAGTATTATGTCCATCTACATTTTGAATGATGGTAACTTTATTTGTGTCGTGACTGAATCCAGCACCATCATCTGACAAAGTGTTCATTACGATCATATCAAGATTTTTCCGTTTAAGTTTCCCTTCGGCACTTTTAAGGCTTTCTTCCACAGTGTCCGATTCAAGCGCAAACCCCACTAACAGCTGTCCATGGGTTTTCATGTTTCCTAATTCGAGTAAGGTGTCTGGAGTGTTTTCTAATCTCATAGAGTCGGGTAAATCTCCTTTGTGGAGCTTTTCAGTTGAAGGGGTCGATGGGCGCATATCTGCTACAGCAGCGCAAGCTATAGCAGCATTCATTTGAGGCCAAATATCGACGGTCCTGTCATACAACTCCTGAGCCGTAACGATATCAATTCGTTTTGTAACCCTCGGGGGCGTGGTTAAATTAACTGGGCCTGAAATCAAAGTAACTTCCGCTCCTAAATCTGCCAATCTCCCAGCAATTTCAAATCCCATTTTACCTGTACTTCTGTTGCCTAAAAATCTAACAGCATCTATCGCTTCCTCAGTAGGACCAGCAGTTACTAAAACTTTCTTACCAGCAAAAGGTAATTCCTTTGTGAAGTATTTCTCAACAAAATTTGCAATTTCTTCAGGCTCCTCCATTCTGCCTTTACCTTCTAAACCACTTGCTAATGCGCCTGATTGAGGTTCGATAATTTGCACGCCTCTTTCGCTAAGTGTTTTAAGATTTGCTTGAGTAGCTTTGTTTGTGTACATATCTAAGTCCATAGCGGGGGCGATAGCTACTGGACATCTTGAACTTAAAAAAGCTGCCTGTAGTAAGTTACTGCAAGTACCATTAACAAATGCGGAAAGTGTTGCTGCTGTACAAGGAGCTACTAAGTATAGATCACCCCAAAGCCCCAATTCAACATGGTTAGTCCATTCTCCACTGTCTTTATTCTCGGTAAAATCTGAGTGCACAGGACTGCCAACTAATGTGGCAAGAGTTAAGGGTGTAATAAATTCAATGGCGCTAGGTGTCATAACAACTCTAACCTCAGCTCCTCGCTTTATAAACTCTCTGGCTAGAACGGCTGATTTGTATGCAGCTATACTGCCTGTAATTCCGAGCAAAATTCGGCGACCCAGAAGTGCTTTTGGTTGATCCTGGGTTTCCGGTCGTCCGGTCATCTTATAAGATATTATGCTTCAGGCTTGTCGTCAGTCTTCTTCTCCTCGCTCTTCTCCTCATTCTTCTCCTCGCTCTTGTCTGAAGATTTAGATTCGATAGCAGGATTTGTCTCAGCGGCGTCAAATGTTAAATCCTCTTCCTTCTCCTTATGAGCGAAGTAAATCTGTTCGTCTTCTAATTCCTTCACAGCAATACTATGTGGCTTGGGTAGACGCTCGTAGAATTTTGAAATTTCAATTTGCTCTCTATTTTCAAAAACTTCTTCAAGAGAATCGTTAGGAATAACAAACTCATCCATTTTTTCAGCAAGTTCCTTTTTTAGGTCTTGAGAAAGCTGGTTGCTGCGTTTAGAAAGAACCACAATAGATTCGAAAATATTACCAGTTCCTTGGTCCTCGATATCTTTTATGTCGCGAGTTATGGTTGTTCGCTCTGCTTTTACGTTCTTAAAGTTCATGTTCTAGGTAGTTCTAGTTTTCTTCAGATTCCAATGTTTCCACGGCTTTTACGCATGATTCATAGATTCGCTGTGCATCAGGTAGGTATGAACTGTCGGTAAATCGGGTTGCAAAGGTATGAAAAGCTTGCGTAGCATCGTTAAAACGTTCAAGTTTCCTTCGATTTGTGCTTTGAGTGGCGTATTGATAGTGGCTGTCGAGAATGAGAAAGTGAAGTTCCTCGCGAAATGGGGAGTCGGGGAAATCTTTTAGAGCGTTCTCCATTGCGATGGTTGCGCTTTTGAATTGTCCCGTTTTATGATAAATAGCAGCAGACTCAAATGACTTGCGTTCAAGTTTTGATCTAAGATCGTCTATCATTGTTTGGCTAGAGTCTCTGTAAGCTGAGGAGGGATGTCTATCCATGAAGAGTTGAAATTCTTGGATGGCTGACTTTGTTTCTGTTTGGTCTAACGACCAATTGGGGGAGAGGAAGTAGCTGCAATTTGCCGCTTTAAACTCTGCCTCTTCAACGAGTACGCTGTTGGGAAAAGTCTTTGCATAAGTGCTAAAATAGTACCGTGCGAGATAGAAGTCGTTCACGCAATAGTGGGCCGTAGCATACTTGTACTGAACGTCTTTTGCTCTTTGAGTGCCTCTCGTGAGTCCCACTAATTCTTCTAAAATCGGGAGTGCTTTGAAGCAAGATCCAGAGTCGAGTGCCGCCTGAGCGAATTCCCATTTAAGCTCTGCATCTGTACTCTTTAAAACCTTACTGTATTCTGAACAGCTATTAAAGGATGCCAGAATTGTTAGAGCAAAAACGAAAAGAAATGAATTTTTATTCATGATGGCGAAGGTAGTAATACAGTTCACAATTTGCGAATGAAATTTGTGAAAAAAAATGTGTTAAAAGGTGCAGTCTATTCAGTAAATTTGCTGCTTCAACTAAAGCCATAAACTAAAACTATTTCGTTTGGACATTTTTGAACGCATTCGCAAAGACCGAGGGCCACTCGGACAACATGCTCGTGAGAGCCACGGTTATTTCACATTTCCGAAATTAGAAGGGGAGATTTCTAATCACATGACTTTCAGAGGAAAGAAGGTGCTTGTTTGGTCTATAAATAACTACCTAGGTTTATCTAACCATCCGGAAGTTCGAAAAGTTGATGCTGATGCTGCAGCTAAGTGGGGTATGGGTTATCCGATGGGTGCGCGTATGATGTCAGGCCAAACGTCAGAGCACGAAGGCCTTGAGCGTGAACTCTCTGCTTTTATGTTGAAGGAAGATTCATTTCTACTCAACTTTGGATATCAAGGTTGTCAGTCAGCAATTGAGGCGCTTGTAACTCGCCACGACGTAATTGTTTACGATTCTGAGTCGCATGCTTGTATGGTAGACGGTGTTCGCCTCCATCAGGGCAAGCGCTACGTATTCCAACACAACAATATGGAGAGCTTTAAAAAGCAGCTTGATCGCGCACGTAAGCTCACTGAGGTTTCTGGCGGCGGAATTCTCGTAGTTACCGAAGGTGTGTTCGGCATGGCTGGAGACCAAGGTAAATTAGCTGAGATCTGCGAATACAAAGAAGAGTACGGATTCCGCCTGTTTGTAGATGACGCTCATGGATTCGGAACTGTTGGAGAGAATGGTCGTGGAGCTGGTGACGAGCAGGGATGTCATGATCAAATAGATGTTTATTTCGGAACTTTTGCGAAAGCGATGGCTACAATTGGCGCTTTTGTTTCTGGTGATGAAGATGTAATCGATTTTCTTCGCTACAATATGCGTTCACAGACTTTCGCTAAAGCATTGCCTATGCCTATAGTAGTGGGAGCTCGTAAGCGTCTTCAGATGCTTCGTGAATCTTCAACCCACAAAGACAATCTTTGGGCAATAGCTTCTTCACTTCAGTCTGGTCTACGTGCTGAAGGCTTCAACTTAGGAGTAACGAACTCTTGCGTGACGCCAGTATTCCTTCATGGAGGTTTAGGCGAGGCGACAAACCTAACCGTTGATCTTCGAGAAAACCACGGAATTTTTTGTTCAATCGTTGTATATCCTGTTGTCCCTAAAGACACAATTATGCTACGTCTCATCCCAACTGCTGTTCACACTCAGGAGGATGTTGATTACACTATCAAAACTTTCTCTAAAGTGAAGGCTCGTTTAGAAGCTGGAGAATACAATAGCGAGAAAATCGCTTCTTGGAGTTAATACAGAACTAGGTTAGGTGCGAGTTTTTATCGAACTTTCTTATGACGGAACCAACTATCATGGTTGGCAACGCCAACCTGTTTCATATACTGTACAACAAGTTATAGAAGAAGCTTTAGAGCGTTTATGCGGCACTAAAACGGCAATAGTGGGTTGTGGGCGTACAGACGCTGAAGTCCACGCGTCGTATTACGTGGCTCATTGCGACATTCCCACGTTGTCTGAAACTCAACGTTTCGATTCATTAGATCAGCTTGCCTTTAAACTCAACGGAATATTAAATTATGATGTTGCAATAAAATCTATCACTGAGGTATCAGAAAAAGCTCACGCGAGGTTCGATGCTTCTGAAAGATCATACACTTATCTTATACATACAATTAAGAACCCGTTTCTATCTGGTAGATCAGCAAGGATTTTCGGAGAATTAGATGTTGAAGCTATGCGAAAGGCTGCTCTTCATTTAATCTTTAAGGGAGATTTTGCAGCATTTTGCAAAACTGGAAGTGATGTAAAAACGACTATTTGTGATGTCCGAAAATTAGAAATTTTCGAAGACGCATTAAATGGTCAAATTCGCATAGAAATATCAGCGGATCGATATCTCCGCAATATGGTTCGTGCTATTGTGGGCACCTTGCTTGAAGTTGGGAGAGGTAAGTTGTGCGAATCAGATTTCCAAGATGTTATTGCTTCTTGTGACCGCTCCCGTGCTGGGCGTTCCGCTCCTGGTTGTGGCCTGTACCTTTCGAGTGTAGAATATCCTTTAAACGTTTTCGTTTCCACGTACCTTTAAGGAAACGATGATAAAAAACAGAACCCTTAAATTGATACTGAGTGAGGTGAAGCCCTATAGGACTCGTTTCACGATAACTGGCGTATTAATTATCTTTCTATCGAGTATAGTTTGGGTTAGACCAGCTTTGATTCAACATGCGGTTGATGTTGAAATGGCAAATGGAGATTATGAGGGTATGCTCAACGTTTTCTTGGCAATTGTTGGAATTTTATTCTTTGAAGCCTTTCTAAAGTATCGAGTTACCTACTTAGCAAATTGGGTTGCCCTTAGTGTCTCTCTAAATCTAAGGACCAAACTTTTTAGACATCTCATGGCTTTCCGCCTCAGGTTTTTCGACAAAACGCCTGTGGGCAAGCTTGTCACTAGATTGGTTAGTGATGTTGATGGTATCGCAAATGTGTTTTCGAATGGACTTCTAAATGCAATTGGAGATATACTCACTTTGATAGTGGTTCTAATCGCTATGGTAGTAATTGATTTGAAGCTAACTTTTTTCGTGATTCTACCGATTCCGATTCTATTAGTGGCTACACGCATCTTTCAAAAACATATAAAGAAATCGTTTGCTGATGTTAGAAACCAGGTTTCTAATATGAATGAATTCGTGCAGGAGCACGTTACAGGAATGCATATCGTACAGGCATATAGTAGGGAGAAGGAGGAGGAGGAAAAGTTTGCTGATCTAAACAGGAAGCATCAGGATGCAAATGTTAGTTCAATAAAAGCGTTCAGCATTTTCTTTCCAGTAGTGGAAATGCTTAGTGCGACAAGTGTAGCTCTGTTGTTGTGGTTAGGAATAGGAGGAGTTGTTGATGGAGATATAACCTTAGGAGTGGTTCTTCAATTCGTGCTTTATGTTTTTATGCTCTATAGACCGATAAGGCAGCTTGCTGATAGATTTAATGTGTTGCAAATGGGTATTATAAATGCAGAAAGAGTGTTTAATCTTTTGCTACAAAATGAATCCGTATCTGATAAGGGAGAAAATGGAAATGTAACGTTTGAGGGTAGGATAGAGTTTGAGGATGTTTGGTTTTCCTACAACGATAAGAATAGTGATGAGAACTGGGTGTTAAAGGGTGTTTCGTTTACAATAGAGCCTGGAGAAACGGTGGCTTTTGTAGGAGCTACGGGGGCAGGGAAGAGTTCTATTATCGGGCTATTGTCAAGATTCTATGAGTTTCAGAAAGGAATAATTCGAATAGACGGTGTTGATATTCGCGAAATACCACTTACTAAGCTCAGAGAAAATGTGGGTGTGGTTCAGCAGGAAGTGTTTCTGATGTCAGACAGCTTAAGGGCAAATGTTTCATTGCATGATGAAACTATAACTGATGCTGAAATTATGGAGGCAGCTGAAACAGTTGGGGCAGCTGAATTTATCAGTCAATATAAAGATGGTTTAGACCTTAACGTTCGTGAGAGGGGGGCGATGTTGTCTGTGGGGCAACGCCAACTTATAGCTTTTATGCGAGCTTACGTTGCAAAACCCAGCATTCTGATTTTAGATGAGGCGACATCCTCTATAGATTCTGAATCGGAGAGACTTATTCAAAAAGCGACAGCTTCTATTACAAAGGGGAGGACTTCACTGATTGTTGCACACAGGCTAAGCACTATACGCTACTCAGATAAAATTTGTGTTGTCAAGGATGGAGTCATAGTAGAAAGTGGAACTCATGAAGAGCTTTTAGAAAAAAATGGAGTTTACCACTCTTCTTTTTTTCTATACCCAGTCGATTGAACATCGGCAACTCTAATTCCGTCTTGGTTGAGGATGATGGCATCGACGTTCGCAACTCGATGTTTGAGCTTTGTTACAGTAGCTTCTGCAGTAATCACATCTCCCACTCGTACTGAGGATAAATGACGGATTGAAGTGTTGAGGCTTAACGCATGACGGCCATGAGCATTTGAAGCAAAGGCTATTGCGCTATCAGCGAGTGCGAATGTAATCGAGCCGTGAATGATCCCAAACCCGTTCGCCATCTCTTCGCGAGCAGTCATTTGAAGTTTACAAAACCCTGGACGAGACTCAAGAACTTCTGCTTTAAGCCACTTTGTCATACTGTCATCTACAAGGAGTTTTTTAACAATGGGATGTATGTTTCCGTAATCTTCGCTCATGAGTTCAAGACTTGTTTAACAAGTCAGTTTTAAATGCATTTAAAATGTTCGAATGGTTCTAAGCACTTATTGCAACTAAAAGAAGCTTTACAGGCTGTGGAGCCGAATGGAGATACAAGATTTGTATCTCTGCTTTTGCAAATAGGGCAGGGGATGATGCGGTCATCGCCCGTTAGGAAAGCTCTATCGTGGCTTAAGCCCTCAGGTGGTGCAATGCCATTCTTAGTCATTTTTTCGCGTGCTTTGTCTGAGATCCAATCTGTAGTCCAGGCAGGGCTCATTGCAATACGTACTTCAGACTTGGGGTCCATAACGCGAGCCGCTGCGAGTACCTCTTTTGTGATTACGTCAGTTGCTGGGCAGCCGGAATAGGTCGGGGTGATGATGCAAATAGTGTGACCGTTTTCGAAGATTACATCACGTAGTATTCCCATATCGCTAACGCTAAGGAAGGGAAGTTCGGGATCCATAACGTCCTCGAGTTGGCGTTTTACAACCTTGATTAATGCCGCAGCCTCAAGGGATTTTCCGATATTACCACTTTCTTCCTTCATTACCAGGTTGCGTCTGGGTAGGCGCGAGGGAGGCTTTGCATCTCGGCGAGTAAAAACCCGAATGATTCAGTATGTATACCACTGCGCCCTCCTTTTTGCATCCACCCATCTTCTGGACGTTTAAGAGTAGCATCTTTTAAGACAGCGTTAATAGCGGAGTCCCACTTGGTTTTGATAGAATCGAGGTCGGGTAGGAGGCCTGAGGCAGCACCAACGATATCGATTTCGTCAACCGTGAACATTTCTCCCGTAAACTTCCACAATTTATTAAGCGATTTTTGAACACGGGAATGGCTTTCGTCTGTGCCGTCTCCGAGGCGTATTACCCACTTGCTACTATGATCTGCATGGTATCGAATTTCTTTTATTGCTTTTGCGGCAATAGCTGCTGCATCTATGTCGAAGACTTGAGAAGCGATATGTTCTGCTCTAAATAGAGCGTAGTAGTCGAAAAGAAACTGACGCACGATAGTATCACCGAAGTCGCCATTGGGTTGTTCAACGAGAAGTAAGTTCTGGAAATCTCTCTCTATTCTGTGGAACGCAAGTTGGTCGTCAGTTTGTGTATCATCTTCATGGAGAGAGCCGGCTAGGGAGAGATATGACTGGGTTTGGCCTATAAGATCAAGTGCGATGTTAGTGAGCGCAATGTCTTCTTCTAGGGCAGGAGCGTGGCCACACCATTCGCCCAGGCGTTGGCCTAGGATGAGAGCGTCGTCACCTAGGCGTAAAAGAGCCTGTTTGTGCTGAGATTTATTCACGTTCTTAGATATACAGTTTGATTACATATGGTTCACCTCGTCCGGGAGGACGAAGAAAGTGGGGTGACGGTACACTTTATCGTTAGCCGGATCGAAAAGCGCTTCAGAATCTTTAGGAGAACTTGCCGAAATACTCTCTGATGGTACAACCCAGATGCTAACGCCTTCCTGCCTACGAGTGTAGACATCGCGGGCGTTTCCTATAGCCATTTCTGCGTCAGAGGCGTGAAGGCTACCTACATGTTTGTGTCCAAGTCCTTGCTTGCTACGTATGAAAACCTCCCACAAAGGCCAATTGTTTTTAGTGTCGCTCATCCTATTATGCTTTTAGCCTTTTGTTTTCTTTTTTTTATCTGCGTATGCTACCGCCGCTTCTCTTACCCAAGCTCCATCATCGTGAGCTTTGTTTCGCACAGCAAGTCTTTCCTCATTACAAGGACCGTTTCCAGCAAGCACATTGTAAAACTCATCCCAATCAATCTCACCGAAATCATGGTGGCCGGTCTCATCATTCCACTTCAACTCCTTATCGGGCATCTTAAGTCCTATGCACTCTGCTTGGGGAACGGTCATGTCAACCATTCTTTGGCGTAATTCATCATTTGTAAAGCGCTTAATCTTCCATTTCATATTCTGCGAACTGTGTTCACTGTCCTTGTCACTTGGACCAAACATCATAAGTGACGGCCACCACCAACGGTTTAGAGCATCCTGAGCCATCTCCCTTTGGGCTTCATTGCCTTTCATAAGCTCCACCATGATTGAATATCCCTGTCTTTGGTGAAAACTCTCCTCTTTACAAACCCTAATCATAGACCTTGAGTAAGGACCGTAGCTACACCTACAAAGAGGTACCTGATTCAAAATCGCCGCACCATCAACAAGCCAACCAATTGCTCCAATATCTGCCCATGTTAATACGGGGTAATTAAAGATGCTGCTGTACTTTGCTTTGCCACTCAATAAGTCGTCGACAAGATCAGACCTCTCTACTCCTAGAGTCTCCGCTGCAGAATACAGATACAACCCATGCCCGGCTTCATCTTGAACTTTAGCTAGTAAAATTGCCTTCCTCTGCAAACTTGGCGCTCTTGTAATCCAATTCCCCTCAGGTAGCATCCCCACCACCTCAGAATGCGCATGCTGCGAAATTTGACGAATCAACGTTTTCCGATAACCATCTGGCATCCAATCTTTTGGCTCAATTTTTTTCTCAGCAGCTACGTAGGCGTCAAATTGTTCTACAGTTTGAATCATCTATCAAAGATACTGCTAACATTTTTTTTCTTTTGATTTTGATCAAATCATTATAAATTACTTTTCCCTCTCTACCTTCGCGCCATGTCTAAATTCCAAACACTCCGAGTTACAGAGATCTGTCGTGAAACTTCTGAATCAGTTTCGATTTTACTCGAACCAGTTTCAGGCGAATCTTTCATCTTCCTTGCTGGCCAGTATCTCACGCTCCTTGCTAAAATAGATGGTGATGATGTTCGTCGCAGTTACTCTCTATGTTCATCTCCTTCTGAAGGAGTTCTACGTGTAGCAGTTAAGGAAGTGCCAGGAGGTAAGTTTAGCACTTTTTGTAATCGCGTCCTTGCTGTTGGCGATACTCTAGAGTCTCTCCCTCCTGATGGTCGTTTCACTCGCGATTTCAACGACTCTGTTAAAAACCACCTTGCCATCGCGGCAGGATCAGGAATTACACCGGTTATTTCAATAATAAAGGACGTACTCTCAACCGACCTCTCAGCTAAATTCGCCCTTTGCTATGTTAACAAAGAGACTTCGAGTATCATATTTAAGGACGAATTATCCGACCTGAAAGACACCTATTTAGAACGTCTTCAACTCTTTAATTTTCTCACTCGTGAACCTGCAGAAATCGAACTCTTCTCAGGTCGCCTTGACTCAAAGCGTCTCTCGCGTATTTTCCCCGAAGTTATTTCCCCATCTTCTTTTGACGTAGCTTACCTGTGCGGCCCTGAATCTATGATTTCAGATTGTAGAACAGCTCTCACTGGGGCTGGTATGCCGGACTCGGCAGTCAAATATGAACTCTTCACATCCTCTTCAGATCCCGTTAAAGAATCTTCAGTCGAAACCACTTCGTCGACTTCTGGTGAAGAGGTCGAAGTTTCCATTGTCCTTGATGGCATTACAACTCAAGTCTCAGTAAAACGATCAGGCAAATCAATACTCCAAGCTGCTTTAGATTCTGGAGTTGATGTACCCTTCTCATGCCAAGGAGGAGTTTGTTGCACTTGCCGTTGTAAAATGACTTCCGGTAGCGCTTCGATGGACATCAACTTTGCTTTAGAAGAAGAAGAAGTGGAGAATGGTTATGTTCTTGCATGTCAATCTCACCCCGAAGGAGATGGGCCATTTGTAATGGACTTCGACCAGCCTTAATCTAAGCTCTTTCAGCCAACTCAAGCCATCGCATCTCTGCTTCGTCTAGATCTGAGGTGACATTACCAAGCTTATCCCCGAGTTTTATTAAATCTTCGTGAGAATTACACGTTTCAAGTTTAGCAGATAACGTATCTCGCTTCACTTCGAGCTGTTCAATAAGAGGTCCGAGTTTTTCAAACTCAAATTTTTCTTTGTATGATAGTTTAGCTGAGTAATCGCCCTTTACCTTCACAGGCTTCGAGTCAGAATCAGAGTCTGAAGTCGCTGCTCGAGCAACGGCAATCTTTTCCGCGCGCGATAACCGATACTGTGTGTAGTTACCAGGGTAATTACGTATTGAAAGATCTTCGTTTTCGCCGACAGCCCAAATATGCTCAACTA
>DQKQ01000171.1 GCA_015660615.1 Flavobacteriales bacterium | reverse complement strand
GTTCGAAAACCAAGAAGCCAGTTGCCAATCTTGTCACATGCCAAGAATCCAAGATCCAGTAATTATCTCATCTGGATATGCTTTTCTCGAGCCTCGCACACCTTACGGCCTACATACTCTTGTCGGAGCCAACACTGCCATGCTAGAAATTTTACGAGATAACGTAGAGGAATTAGGACTAACCGCTACTGCTGAACAGTTCGACTCTACAATCGCTTATACTAGAAATATGTTGTTAGAGCAATCGATTGAATTAGAAGTCTTCGAGAATTTTAATTATGAAAGCTTAGAGTTATCGTTTACTGTTTTACTCAAGAATAAAGCTGGCCATAAATTCCCTTCTGGATATCCATCCCGTCGTGCTTTCGTAGAAGCGATTGTCGTGATAAATGAGGACACCCTTTTTCACAGTGGAAAAATGGATGCTTCGGGATCTCGAATTTTGGGGTCGGACGATTTTGGTTTAGATGTCTTTGAGCCACACTATGATGTTATCACGGATGAGTCTCAAGTCTTAATTTATGAACTCGTATCAGCGGACATTAACTCTAGTCCAACAAATGTTCTTGAACAGGCATTTTTATCTGTCAAGGATAATAGGCTCGTCCCGATAGGGTTCAGTATGAATCACTACTCATATGACACCACAAGTCTTTCTGGAGCTGTCCTTTATGACCCTAATTTCAATATCATAGACTTGTCAGGTGAGAGCGGCAGTGGAAGTGATATGGTGACGTATAAAATGCCGGACACTCCGGATTTCAACTCTATTGGCTGGGATAACCCCGCTTCAATTACTGTTAACGTCTATTACCAAAGTATGCCACCCCGTTGGGTTGAATCCATGTTTGATTGGGATTTACAGCCGATATCCACTTTCCAAACTCTGTTCGAAGAGCATGGATCGGCGGCTGTATTAATTGCAAGTAATTCATCCCTTTTAATGGGAATCAATTCAATAGATGAAACCAGTTTCCCAGAAGCTGAATTCACAATAGGACCTAACCCTACATCAGACGGATTTACAACCCTATACTATTCTAACCTCACTGAATGTATGGACTTCGAAGTCTATAATGTGAGTGGAGAGTTATGTTCTCATGGAACTTTAGATGGAAGCCAGGGGGCAAAGAAGATAGAGCTCCCTCATACAAAAGGCTTGTATTTAGTTAGAATTTCGAGTAACAATGGTTCTACTCAAAGTAAATCTTTACAGGTAATCGTTCGCTAAGTTCGCCAGTTCTGACCGCTCGCCTTTTTCTAAAGTTATGTGGCAGTATAGATCTTTTCCCTTGAGTCTATCTATTACGTATGTGAGTCCGTTAGATTGTTCATCTAAGTACGGAGTGTCTATCTGCCTCACATCTCCGGTTAGTATAATCTTTGTGTTTTCTCCCGCTCGGGTGATGATGGTTTTGATTTCGTGGGGCGTCAGGTTTTGGGCTTCATCAACGATAAAAACTACGTTAGAAAGTGAACGCCCACGGATGAACGCTAAGGGGCATATTTGAATCTTACCATTCTCCCTCATTTCCTCAATTGCGCGGTATTTACGTTCATTCACTCCGAATTGATTCTTTATGTAATTCAGGTTATCCCAAAGCGGTTGCATGTACGGATTCACTTTCTCTTCCGCGTCGCCAGGTAAAAAACCGAGGTCTTTATTTGACAGGGCAACGATGGGGCGAGCTAATATAATTTGGTCATACTTGTTGCTTTGTTCAAGAGCTCCGGCTAGTGCGAGCAAGGTCTTGCCTGTCCCGGCCACGCCACATATCGTAACTAGGTTTATATCTGGATTCTTAATTGCGTGAAGGGCAAAGGCCTGTTCCGCATTGCGGGGCTTGACTCCATAAGCATACCCCTTATCCACTCGCTCAATCATCTTCTTCGACTCGTTGAAATATCCAAGGGCAGAAGACGAGCAGTTCTTCATGATATAGAAGTGGTTATTTGCCCGAGCGTCTCCTAATGTGGTGATTTTATTCGTCGATCCCGCCACATACATTTTGCGAATCACGCTAGCATCTAAATCCTCTAAAGTTGTCATCCCAGAATAGGCAAACTTCATATCCTTCACTTTTCCAGTCTTGTAATCCTCCGCCGGTAGGTTTAGAGCTTTTGCTTTCAGTCTAAGATTTATGTCCTTCGATACCAAGACGACAGTCGAATTTTTCTCTAGCTTCTGCAATGCTAAAGCGGCATCTAAAATCATGTGGTCATTCGTTTTCTTCCCAAAAACCTGATCCGCCAAACCCGGATTGTCAGAATCCCCCATAATAATCTTCAACTTCCCCCCGCGGCCATTTTCCAAAGGAATCCATTGCTGCAAAGTAAAATCTTTACTGAGCCTGTCAATTATTCTAATCGATTCTCGTGCCTCATAGTTCTTCGTCTCATTGCCAACTTTAAAATTATCGAGCTCCTCAAGTACAGTTATAGGAATAGCTATCTGATTCTCCTCGAAATTATTTATTGCACTATGATCATAAAGCAAAACGCAAGTATCTAACACATATATTTTAGCTTCCACACTTTTCACACTATCCACCTTTTTAGTATTCTTAGATGTAGGTGTAATCTTTTCCGTCGTTTGAACTACAGCAGCCATTAAGTTAGAGTCATTTTCAGGCATTCTATTTCCTCGCCGTTGCGAAGTGAGAAGAGGCCTGAGATTTATAGTTAATTCCTCTCCAAAAGTTACCGCCTATTTTAAGAGATCTGCACCCCCCCCTCAACACACTTTTTCACAGCCACAATAATGATAACCTTTTTATCTCAAGTTTTACTGCTCTTCCCATCTTGAATTAACAGGAAAATAATTTTATGTTGAAAAATCTCTTGGTTTTCTTAATTTTTATCACTAAAGCCAAACCTCATTGTCGTCATCTCCATCATCCATCTCTCGTTTCGAAGGATTCACAAAGACATCTACCAATCCCTCTGGAACTTCAACTCTCAGCACCTTGTTCTCTCTATCCACTTCGATTTTAAAATTTTCCGGCAGTGGCAGAATAAGTTCCTCCCCATTTGACTCTACTTCTAACATAGGGTACGGTCCGTGATCTATAACTCGTATTACTTCGCCTAGGTCCGTTCCGTTCTCAAGATCGACAACTGTCCATCCTGGCACCTCGTGGAAATAAAATTTATCTCCATCCAATTCAGGCAACATCTCGCTCGGCAAGTAAATATCTTTCCCACTAAGTTCTTTGGCTCCCGACTCAGTATCTACATTCTCCAATTTAACTACGAACCTATCGTTGTGAGGTTTCAACTTAATGATAGAGTAGGGCACAAGCTGCTTTCTCATCTCTAACCAAATCAACTTTATTCCTGTATACGGACCTGCATCATCAACATCCATCCAAAGCACCAACTCACCAGAGTATCTAAAAGGCTTGGTCAATTTCCCGAGTATAAATCCGTTTTTCTTGTTCATCTTCGTTTACTGCGTTATGCAATTTACTTTAAACAATAAGAGCCACCATAATGGCAGCTCTTATAAATGTCGTTAAAAGAAAAGTAATTACTCTCCTTCTTTATTCTCTTCAGCAGCAGGAGCTTCCTCAGCAGCCGGAGCTTCCTCAGCAGCCGGTGCTTCTTCAGCAGCCGGAGCTTCTTCAGCAGCGGGTGCTTCCTCAGTAGCCGGAGCTTCTT
>DQKQ01000176.1 GCA_015660615.1 Flavobacteriales bacterium | reverse complement strand
AATCTCCCCGAGAATTACAGCAAAGGGGTTCTAGATATTTGCAAAAAAGAATGCCCCACTCATATGATTTCACTTGAGGGCGGTGAAGGAATTAAAACCCTTTCGCAGGTTTCTGAAGTTTATCTACATCTCGAAAAGATTGGAGCAGATAGGAAAAGCTTAGTTGTTTGCTTGGGTGGTGGGACGATTACAGATATGGGTGGATTTGCAGCTAGCACATATAAAAGAGGAGTGAGTTTAATTCATCTCCCCACAACCGTTTTAGCAATGGTGGACGCCGCTATTGGTGGTAAAACAGGTGTAAATACTGAAATGCAAGCAAACTTTGGGCTTTTAAAAAACCAAATAGGAACTTTCTACAATCCTAAAATGGTGGGGATTAATCACAATTGGTTACAGAGTTTAAATGAGGAAGAAATCCTTAGCGGATGGGGCGAGATGGTTAAGCACGCATTGTTAAAAGGAGGAACACATTTAAAAGATTTAATGAAACTCCGTCCAGAGTTAAAGGACCTATCACCTTTGCTTATTAGTTCTGCAAGAATTAAAGAAGCTATCGTTAATCGTGATGAGAAAGAGATCGGTGAACGTGCCTCATTAAATCTTGGTCATACTGTTGGTCATGCGATTGAAAGTTTAGCTCATGATAAGGGGTGTGAAATGAAACACGGAGTTGCTGTTGCTTGGGGTCTAGTATTTGCTTTAGAGGCTTCTGTGATGAAAATGGGGTTTGATAAAACCAAGGCTGAAGAGCTGCAAAACTGGATAGTTTCATGGATTACAAAGGGGAAAGAGTTAGATGGAGCTGATGCTGTTTGGTCTAAAATGTTGCAAGACAAGAAAAACGTAAAAGGCAACGTTATAGACGTGTTGATGCTCGCTCCTGGGGAAGTCATATGGGACTTTGTCTGGGAACGTGAAGAATTCACAATCTTATGGGAGAAGTTTCGAGGACGATACGCCTGAATCATCCGCTTATAAATATATTTGTAGTCAAATGGAACAAACTGCTGCGGAATTAGCAATACTATTAGATGGATCCGTTTCTGGAAATCCAGAGACGAGAGTTCGTAAACTAGGGAAGATAGAATCAGCGGGAACTGGTGCTGTAACTTTCTTAGCTAACAAGGAATATGAGAAGTTTGTTTATTCAAGTTGCGCTTCAGTTGTTGTGGTATCTAAAGATTTTAAACCAAAGAAAGACCTTCCCCCAGAAATGACTTTGGTAAAGGTCGATGATCCTTATTCAGCTTTCGCAAAGTTGTTGGATGCATACGATAATATCCTGAAACGCGATGAAGGAGTTCATTCATCAGCAATCATCCACCCTGATGCAATTATCGGTGATGCATGTGCAATAGGCCCTGGAGTTGTTATAGACAAAGGAGCTACAATTGGAGACAGGACAGAACTTAGAGCTCATGTTTATATAGGACGGGATGTAACCATAGGTACTGATTGTATGTTTTTTTCTGGTGTACGTATCTTAGACAGGTGCCATGTTGGTAATAAATGTACAATTCAAGGGGGAACAGTAATCGGATCAGATGGGTTTGGGTTTGCGCCGAAAGACGATGGGTCTTATGCAAAAGTTCCTCAAACTGGAAATGTGATTATTGAAGATGAGTGTGATTTAGGGGCATTGTGTGCCTTTGATAGGGCCACTTTAGGATCTACAATTATTCGCAAAGGCTGTAAATTAGATAACCTTATTCAAGTTGCTCACAATGTTGTTATAGGTGAGAAAACTGTTATTGCAGCCCAAACAGGCATTGCTGGATCTACAACCATAGGTTCACAATGCATGATAGGAGGACAAGTTGGGATAGGTGGCCATCTTAAAATTGCAAACGGATCAAGGATTGCAGCCAAATCAGGAGTTTCAGCCAGTATTTTAACTCCAAACGGAACCTATCAAGGAAATCCCGTAATGCCAATTAAAGCATTCCATAAATTTCATATTGCACTACGCAAACTTGTGAGATCACAAAGAAACCATGAAATAATTATCGATGATTCAATCAAATAAGCAACACACTCTTAAGAGTACTATTTCCTTTAATGGAGTGGGTTTGCATACTGGTGAAATTTGTACCATGACTATCGTCCCTGCTGAAGGGAATCATGGTTATAAATTTCAAAGAACAGATATTGAGGGCCAGCCCATCATTGACGCTTGCACTAATAATGTTTGCTCAACTTTAAGAAGCACTTCACTGGGGGAAGACGGTGTCGAAGTTCACACAACGGAACACATTCTTGCAGCACTGTATGCTTTAGGTGTTGATAATGCTTTGATTCAACTAGATGGCGTCGAGGTTCCTATTCTTGATGGCAGTTCAGAAATGTTTACTCAGGGTATTGAAAAGGCCGGCACTCAAGCACTTGAAGAAGATAGGCTGTTTTTTAAAGTCAGGAAAAACATAAGCTATATAGATAAAGAACGAGGTATCGAAATGCTTATCGTCCCAATTGAGGAAGATGAGCTTAGGCTGACTGTAATGGTTGACTACAACAGCCCTATTTTAAGCACTCAACATGCAAGACTTGAAAGCCTTAGCGAATTTTCAAAAGAAATAGCATCGTGTAGAACCTTTGTGTTCATGAAGGAGGTTAAATACCTTGCTGAAAAAGGATTAATAAAAGGTGGCGACGTAGACAACGCAGTCGTTTTAGCTGAAAAACCATATTCAAAAGCAGAACTTCAAGATATTGCAAAATCTTTAGGAAGAGACGAGTTAGGAATTGTAGAGGGAGAGACAGGAGTGGTGAGCACAAGTGAATTGAGATTCACAAATGAACCTGCGCGTCACAAACTTCTTGATATTTTAGGAGACCTTGCTTTGATAGGGAGATATATACATGGACATGTCCTTACAGCTAGACCAGGACATACAGCAAACGTAGAATTTGCAAAGGTTATTGATTTAAAGATCAAGGCATTTGAAGACATCCCTGACTTGCGAACCGATAGAGAGGCAATTTTAGATATAAATCAAATTTCTAAACTTCTTCCCCATCGCTATCCATTTCTTTTAGTTGACAGCATACTTGAGATGACTAAGGATAGCATTATCGGGTTGAAGAATGTGACTATGAACGAACCTTTTTTTCAAGGTCATTTTCCAGAAAACCCAGTTATGCCAGGTGTACTTCAAATAGAAGCAATGGCTCAAGTAGGTGGTGTATTCGCACTCTCAAGTGTAGATGAACCAGAATACTGGTCTACTTACTTTATGAAATTAGATGATGTAAGGTTTAAACAAAAGGTTTTACCGGGTGACACTATAGTCTTTCATTTAAAATTAATTTCACCAATCAGACGTGGTTTAGTTCATATGGAAGGAAAAGGATATGTTCGAGGTAAACTTGTATCTCAGGCTATTTTATTAGCTCAGGTAATTAAAGATAGAAATCCAACCAACGATTAGTTTCTTAACAATGTCATCAATAATAAGCCCTCAGGCCTTTGTTCACCCAAACGCTTGTATAGAAGATGGAGTTGTGATTGAGCCTTTTGCCTATGTGGGAGAGGGAGTGAAAATAGGAAGTGGAACTTGGGTTGGTCCTAATTCAACAATTTTATCAAGTACCACTATCGGTAATGATTGCAAAATTTATCCGGGAGCTGTTATTGGTGCTGACCCTCAGGATTTAAAATTCGACAACGAAGAGACAACTGTCGAAATTGGAAATCGAACGATTATCCGTGAATGTGTAACGATACACAAAGCAACTGTAGATAGGTATAAAACAATTATAGGTGATGATTGCCTAATCATGGCATATGTACATCTCGCTCACGATGTTATCGTTGGAAACCATGTTGTCTTAGCTAACGCTGTAAATGTAGCTGGACACGTTACAATTGACGACTGGGTTATTATTGAAGGAATGGTTGGGGTTCAACAATTCGTGCATGTTGGAGAACATGCGTTTGTAGCTGGAGGATCCTTAATTCGAAAGAATATACCTCCATACATTAAAGCAGCAAGAGAGCCACTATCCTTTATAGGTGTTAATTCCATAGGCCTAAGGAGAAGGGGGTTCACTCAGGATAAAATTCAAAGAATTGATGATATTTATAGAACCTTATATGTGCAAAACGCAAATATGAGTGTTGCCTTAAATGTCGCAGAAGCAGAATTTCCTACCTGTGATGTTAAGGATTTTGTTCTTGGATTTATTAGAAAATCCGACAAAGGGATTATAAGGGGTCCTTTCTCATAAGCCAGAATTCTCACTAAGTTTTTGTTGCCAGTTCCAAGAATCATTCAGACCTTGCTCAAGGGAACGCTTGGTTTCCCACTTCAACTCATCCTTAGCTCTTTTCGCATTAGCCCAAATAGCTACAACGTCTCCTTCCCTCCTATCTCCAAGTGTATAAGGGACTTTCTCTCCGGTTACCCTCTCAAAAGCATCAATTACCTCAAGAACTGAAACGCCAGTCCCCGTTCCTAAATTAAAAGCCCTACAGCCTTTATCTTTGCCGGTCTCGAATAAATAGCAAATTGCCTTAACATGTGCTTCGGCAAGGTCCATAACATGCAAATAATCTCTAATACAAGACCCGTCTTTCGTTGGGTAATCTGTCCCAAATACCGTTAGAGGACCTCTCAACTTCGCCACGGCTTGACATAAAAAGGGAATAAGATTATTCGGAATTCCTCTTGGAGATTCCCCAATAATTGCTGAAGGGTGAGCTCCAATAGGATTAAAGTATCTCAACAAAGCTGAGCTAAACTCACCGTTTTCTTCAGCGTGATTCACAATTAATTTCTCGCAAGCTTGCTTCGTATATCCATAAGGCGATTCAGAAGGTAAGAAAGGAGATAGTTCATCAACAGGAATGTTTTCTGGCTCTCCATAAACTGTACAACTAGATGAAAACACCAAACTATTAACACCGAATTCCTTCATTATCTCTAACAAGCATTCCGTTCCCCCAATATTATTCGACTTATACAACTCCGGCTTTTCAACACTTTCTCCAACAGCTTTTAATGCGGCAAAGTGAATGACTCCTGAAATCGGATGGCCCTGTTCTTTTTCTGTATTAAAGACTCTTAAAAGGTCACTCTTATTCCTACAGTCTGCTTCGTAAAAAGGCACTTCTTGATCAACCAATGACCTCAAGGCTTGCACCATAGAAAATTCTGAATTGCTGAAATTATCTAACAGAACAACTCTAAAACCAGCTTCAGCTAAAGCTACAGCTGTATGTGTTCCTATGTACCCAGCTCCGCCTGTGACTAAAATAGTTAAACTCATAATTCAAAGTTAAGTGTGTAGTTATCCTATCTGTAATATTAGCACACTAAACATACATACAAATCCAACGAAAAAACCTACATAAACCTCCTTTAGTGTATGCGCTTGTAATTCTAAACGACTCCAAGCAAGTAGTCCAGATGCTATGACTATCGAAGCGATCCAGTTTAAATCTGACGTTACATTAATTACCCCAACATAAATTACAGCCGCCAGTACGCCCCCAATAGCTAACAAATGCATACTCAGTTTGAAACGCTTTGTAATAATTAAACCTGTAAGTATCGAAACAACCAACCCCAACATAAGAGATCTATATAAAACTGGAATATCAATACCCGTGAGTTCTAAGGTGAGGACATATGCCATAACATAATACCCAAGAACAACTAAAAATGGAGTGAATCTTTCAGACCTGTTTCTGATATCTAAATCGGAAATCATCCCACGCTTACGCATAAGCAAAATCGAAACACCTGTCGCAAGAGTAGTAATAACAATTATTAATGCTAGGTATATAAATACATCTGTGCGGTTTGATAAATAAATATCAAAATGCTTCAATAAAAATATTGTAAACAGAGGCATTAAAAAAGGATGAAAAGCAGCGGAAATAAATTTAGCAAAAAACTGCATTTGCCTATAATTCTTTTCTTAACCTTGCTACCGACAACCCCATTTGTTCTCGATATTTCGCAACTGTCCTTCGAGCAATGTGATAACCTTTCGAATTTAATATAATTCCCAACTTTTCATCCGTTAATGGTTTTGACTTGTCCTCTTCTTCTATGGCGTCTTTAAGAATGCTCTTCACTTCACGAGAGCTAACCTCTTCTCCACTGTCAGTTGTTAAACTCTCAGAAAAAAAAGTCTTTAGGAGAAATGTGCCATATGGAGTTTGGACATATTTACTATTAGCGACTCTTGAAACTGTGCTAATATCCATATTTATCTTCTCAGCAATATCCTTCAAAATCATAGGTTTAAGATCTGTTTCATCTCCACTTAAAAAATACTCCTCTTGGTGATTCACGATTGTGTTAATCGTTTTCATTAGTGTGAGTTGACGCTGCTTTATTGCATCTACAAACCACTTAGCAGCATCAATTTTCTGTTTCACAAAGGTTAAAGCTTCTTTTTGAGATTTAGAAGTTTTTGCACCACTTGCATATGTATGCATCATCTCTTTATATGAAGGACTAATTCTTAAATCTGGGGCATTTCTCTGATTTAACACTACTTGTAACTCATCGTTATTAACAGTAAGAATAAAATCTGAAACAACATGAGCTACTGTGCTAGCAGATTCTACTCCTGAATCACCTGGCTTTGGGTTCAGTTTTTTAATTTCAGAAAGAGCCTCTTTAAGGTCGTTATCTGAAATGCTGAGTTTAGAAGTAATCGAAGGGTAATGCTTTTTTGAAAAAGCTTCGAAATGATCTTCTAATATCTCCTCTGCATAAACCAGATTCTGAAGACGTGAGAAATTAGCTTTATCCTTAAGTACTTCTAGCTTACGCCTTATCTGAAGGAGTAAGCACTCTCTTAAACTTTTAGCACCAACGCCTGCTGGATCTAGTGTTTGGATTATTAAAAGTACATCCTCTAACTCTTCTCTATTAACAGTAATGTTTTGGGTAAAAGCCAAGTCATTTACAATGCTATCCAAGTCTCGCCTCAAATATCCCGCATCATCTAATTGACCTATTAAATGCTCCCCTAGCATTTTCTGATTTTCATTCAGCTGATGTAAACTTAATTGACCAATCAACAGCTCCCTAAAAGTCGAGCCCGCTCCAAGGGGAATATCCTTATCCTCCACATCTTGACCGTGATTGCGGACGGAAGTCTTATAATCAGGCGTTTCGTCATCTAAATATTCGTCAAAATCAAACTCTTCTAAAGCATCGTTTTGATCTTGATCATCCTGCTCTAACTCATCTCTTTCCTCCTCTTCTGCTCCTTCTTCCAAAGCTGGATTCGCCTCAAGCTCTTGCTTAATCCTTGCTTCAAGCTCCACCGTGGGCACTTGCAAAAGTTTCATCAGCTGAATTTGCTGAGGCGATAACCTTTGGAGTTGCTTTTGTTGGAGTGATTGCTTGAACATCTGCTTTAAAAAAGTTAAAATTCAGCCGAAAGTGGCGTTCTAGGGAATGGTATTACATCTCGGATATTTGACATCCCAGTCGCGAACATAACAAGCCTTTCAAAGCCCATGCCAAACCCACAATGTTCAGCCGACCCAAACTTCCTCGTCTCTAAATACCACCAAACATGATCCTCTGGAATATTAAAGTCTGCGCATTTCTTCTTCAGGATGTCCAATCTCTCCTCACGTTGAGATCCACCAATAATTTCTCCAATCCCAGGAACGAGAACGTCCATTGCAGCAACGGCTTTACCATCGTCGTTTTGACGCATATAAAACGCCTTAATTTCAGCTGGGTAATCGGTTACAATAACCGGCCCTCCGATGTGCTTCTCTACTAACCAACGCTCGTGCTCTGAATGAAGGTCATCACCCCACTCGCATGGGTATTTAAATTTCTTCTTCTTAAACGGCTTAGAATTTCTAAGGGCATTTATCACTTCAGTGTACGTCATGTGAGCAAACTCAGACTCAACTACGTTCTTGAGGCGTTCTGTTAAAGGGTGCTCATGTCTGTCCTTTTGAGGAAGCTGCTTTTCAGATTGAACTTCTCTGTTTTCTAAGAAATCCAAATCGTCTTTTCCATGCTCCAATACATATCCTAAAATAGACTTGAGGCAATCCTCCGCAAGCTTCATATCATCTTTAAGATCGGCAAATGCTATCTCCGGCTCTATCATCCAAAACTCAGCTAGGTGGCGAGACGTATTTGAATTCTCTGCTCTAAATGTGGGGCCAAAAGTATATACTTGTCCAAGTGCCATTGCAGCTAGCTCTGCTTCGAGTTGGCCGCTCACAGTTAAGTTAGAGGGTTTACCGAAGAAGTCCTGAGAGAAGTCCGTAGCACCGTCCTCTAATTTAGGGAGGTTATCGAGGTCGAGGGTTGTCACTTTAAACATCTCCCCGGCCCCTTCCGCATCAGAACCGGTAATTATCGGAGTGTGGAGTTGATAAAACCCTTGATCGTGGAAGAATTTATGTACAGCAAATTGTAAAAGATGACGGATGCGGAAAACCGCACTAAAAGTGTTGGTGCGAAATCTTAGGTGGGCTTTTTCCCTCAAAAACTCAAGCGAATGCTTTTTCATTTGAATTGGGAACTCATCGGGATCCGCACCACCAAGTATTTCAAGTTCCTCTACTTGAATTTCAACTGACTGACCTCCTCCCTGACTCTCAACTAAAACTCCCACAGCGCGAATAGCAGCACCGGTGTTAAGTTGCTTTAATACAGACTCCTCGAAATCTTCTCGTTGCACGACAAGTTGAATATTGTGAATCGTAGAACCGTCATTAACCGCTAAAAATCTATCGTTTCTAAACGTCCTTACCCAGCCACAAATAGTAATCTTATTTGATGAAGGTGCTATTTCTAGCACCTTTGAAATTCTAAGTCTTTCCATGTCTTACAAAGATATGTATTATTCAAGTTTACCGTCTCGAAGGCGGATTATCTTTTCAGCTCGAGCGGCTATATCTTCTTCGTGTGTAACTAGAATAATTGTATTGCCCGCTTTGTGAATTTCATCAAGTAGTTGCATAATACCATCTGACGTTTTCGTGTCTAGGTTACCTGTTGGCTCGTCAGCGAAGATGATGGATGGTCTCATAACTAAGGCACGTGCGACAGCAACTCGCTGCCTTTGGCCTCCGCTAAGTTCATTAGGTGTGTGAGTATACCTATCGCCTAAACCCACTTGCACTAACACCTCTTTTGCTCTCGCAAGCCTTTTTTCCTTAGGAATACCAGCATAAATCATAGGTAGTGCGACATTCTCAAGAGCAGTATATCGGGGCAAAAGATTAAAGGTTTGGAAAACAAAACCTATTTCCCTGTTGCGAATTGCTGCAAGTGAGTCATCATCAAGTATACTAACATCATTTGAGTTTAAAAAATATTCGCCAGAAGTTGGGGAATCTAAGCAACCTAAGATATTCATTAGAGTAGATTTACCCGACCCAGAAGGGCCCATCAAAGCTATGTAGGAACCTTTCTCAATTGAAATATCTAATCCATCTAAAGCACGAACTTTAGTGTTACCAACTGTATAATGCTTAGTAAGATTTGTTGCCTGAATTATTGATGATGTCATATAAGCAAATCTAAGTGCTTTAACTTATTGTTACCTAAAATTTTGTATGTTTGAGTAATTGAAAACTGCACATATGAAAACTGTTGTACAATTATTGTTTTTATGTTTGATTTTTATCACATCAAACGCGTCCGCACAACTACTTGTAGAACAACCATACACAGTCGAACAATACGTTAGTGAAGTTCTTATCGGAAACGGTGTCACAGCGACAAACATTACTTACACAGGGTCAGTGGAACAACTTGGATACTTGACCGGCGGAGAAGGGTTGTTTTCTGTTACTTCAGGCCTGGTTTTAAGTACTGATCACGCAACTCATTTAAGCGACCCGGGGTGCTCCGATTCTCAAATTTGCACAGGATGTCTTGGATTAGGAACAGACATAGACCTACTAAACGTAGCTAACTCCGTACCTCCACTAATAGGACAATCTTTCTCAGTTTCTTCGGTTAACGATTTGTGTATACTTGAATTTGATTTCGAAGCAGGTGGTGATAGTATTTCGTTTAACTATGTATTCGGATCAGATGAATACCTAACTTGGGTTAACTCTCCATACAATGATATTTTTGCATTTTTCCTTTCTGGACCTGGTATTTCTGGCCCTTTTGCATCTCCTGCAGGGTTCCCTGATGGAGCAGTAAACATAGCTGAGGTACCTGATAGCGACCCGCAACTGCCAGTTACAATTAGCTCCGTAAACAACGTAACTAACGTAGAATACTATATAAACAATCCTGGAAATTTAGGCATTTGCATAAATGGATATACTGAAACATTCACAGCTTCAGCATCTGTCCAGTGTGGTGAAACATACCACATTAAACTAGCTATTGCAGATGGGTCTGATAATGCACTTGAGTCATTCGTAGTTCTAGAAGAAGGTAGTTTTACATCAAATGCAATAGATATCGTTGCTGACGCATCACTTGAAGGCGCAGAAATATTCTTAGGTGACACAACAGTTGTGGAAGGGTGTAATGATGCTGTATTTACAGTAATAAGACCTGACGATACTGAACTAGACACTATATACTTAAATGTATACGGTACGGCAACAATGGGAGGAGATTTCAGCTCTATTTTCTCAATAGTAATTATGGAACCAGGTCAAAGCGTTGCAGAAGTATACCTTGGCGTTATTAACGACAATGTAAATGAAGATCCTGAATGGGTTACTGTTGAGTACCAATATATAAACGACTGTGGAGACACCATTATTTCGAGTGCTACGATTGTAATCTTAGATCCAGAACCTATCACCCTTTTCACAGCTCCAGTAGGTTGTCTCGACGCAGCGGGAAATATTGAACTCATCGTCGACCCTTTGAGCGGATATGCTCCATTCTATTATCAGTGGGACACCGCTGAAAATGACACCCTCAACGACTTCACTTACAATACTAGCTTTATCCCAGGTACTGCTACAGTCATAGTCACTGACATATGTGGATCTATAACAGATGCTTCCATCTCTTGGGAAATTTTAGATGATTTCATAGGTGAAGATGAAACCATTTGCTTAGGCCAAACCTCAACCGTCCCCACAGAAGGTGGCACAGGTGGGTTTAGTGAAATCCTGACTGAGATTGAAGATCCTGATGGCAACATGGTTTGGGTCAGCATAGTTGGAGCCTCTCTGGACACCGTCCTTGTTTCATTCCTAGATAATATCGATGAGGTAACGGGGCTTTATGATGGGCTCTACAATACCGGATCTGGTGGTGTAGGCTCTATCGAAGTCCAACTTGTAGACGGCTGTGGCAATATTACCTACAGCACACTTTCCGTTGAAATTTGTGAACTAGAATTCTTCAACGTTTTCACTCCTGGTGGTCCCATAAGTAGTGCTGGCATAAATGACACTTTTGAGATTTTGGGCCTTCAAGGATATCCTGGCAGTAAACTTGCTGTTTATGATAGATGGGGAACTCAGGTTTACTACAACTCTAACTTCCAAGGAGGTTGGCGTGGGATAAATAACAAAAATGGAGATCTACCAGGTGGAACTTATTATTTTACGCTTTCTGTAAACTACGTGGGGGTAGATCCGTTAGAATACACAGGGGATGTTACTACAGACCTAAATGTTGAAGGAGTCGTTACCTTCTCTGGAAGCGTGATGCTTATCCGATAAGAGATTTCCCAGTCATCTCTGAGGGCTGTGCGATATCTAGTAGGGCGAGAATAGTTGGGGCAACGTCAGATAGCTTACCATCATTCAGAAATTTTACATCGTCTGAAATCACGATCACCGGAACTGGATTTAATGTGTGTGATGTATGTGGGGAGCCGTCTGGATTTACCACCTTGTCGGCATTACCGTGGTCGGCAATAATTACGAACTGATATCCATTTTTCACACCTACATTGATCACTTCAGAGAGACAATCATCTGTAGTCTCAACGGCTTTTAGTATTGCATCGTATATGCCAGTGTGACCTACCATATCTGGGTTAGCAAAGTTGAGACAGATAAAATCAGCTCTATCGGCATTCATCTCGCCACTCACTAATTTAACGAGTTTATGAGCTGACATTTCTGGCTTGAGATCGTACGTAGCGACTTTAGGACTGCTCGCCATCAGACGATTCTCTCCCGAGAAAGGATCTTCTAGGCCGCCATTAAAAAAGAAGGTGACATGAGGATACTTCTCTGTTTCAGCGATACGGAGTTGTGATAGACCCGCTGATGAAATAACCTCACCTAACGTTTTATTAAGATTAGGCTTGTCGTATATAACGTTTACTCCCTGAAACTTCTCATCGTAGTTCGTCATCGTAACGAAGTGAAGAGGTACGATTGACATGCTTAAGTCGGGGAAGTCTTGTTGGGTGAGTGCGGTTGTTATTTGACGACAACGATCCGTTCTGAAGTTAAAACATATAACCACATCATTAGGTCGTATTTGCCCTGCTACTCCTTTAATCCTAAATGGAACAATAAACTCATCACTTGTATTATCATCATAGGATGATATAACTCCTGATTCTACACTTTCAAATTCATCTCCACCATTTGAACACAGAGCATTGTAAGAATGAGCTACCCTCTCCCATCGTTCATCCCTATCCATAGCGTAATATCTCCCATGAATAGATGCAATTTGAATTTGGGAGTTAGTTTGGCTTATGTGACTCTCAAGATCCTTTAGATAACCTAAACCATACTTAGGTGAGGTATCACGTCCATCTGTAAACGCGTGAATTACAGCATCAGGGACACCAGCTCTATTAACAGCATCTACTATCTCGTGAAGATGTTCTTGTTGCGAATGGACTCCTCCTCTAGAAACCAATCCCATAATATGGAGGCGCCTTCCATGTTGTTTTGCTATCTCCAATGCTTCTTGTAGAATGGGCTCTGATTTAAACGTTCCACTATCTATTGCTTTATTAATTCTGAGAAGATCTTGGAAGACGACTCTTCCAGCACCAATGTTCATGTGGCCGACTTCTGAATTACCCATTTGGCCTGAAGGGAGACCTACAAACTCACCGTCCGTTCGCAACTCACCATGCGGGTAAGTATCATGTAAACCATCCATGCAAGGGGTATGTGCATTGAAAATTGCATCTGAAGCATCGCGAGCCCCGTATCCCCAACCATCTAAAATTACAAGCGCAACCTTCTTCTTTATCATTATTTAAATTTAAAAACTGCCAGGCAGAGTAATAACAAAGGTAGCACCTCCTCCATCAGTGGGATTGACTGAAATATATGCTCCGTGCATTTGTACTATCTTATTTACCAAATGCAGTCCCAATCCAGTGCCGTCAATATCTTTATCCCTTCTCAACCTATAAAAAGCTTCGAAAATATTTTCGCGATCAGATTCCTCTATACCTGGGCCGTGGTCGATAATATATAAAATGTTTTTTCTCATAGAACTCTCAAATACCACCTCTACCTGCTTACTATCTCCCCCATATTTAAAAGCATTTTCAAGAAGATTTGTGATACAAAGCATCCACATTTCATGGTCTCCATCTATTATTTTATCGTCGCCCTTTTTTGAAAAGACAATCTTTGAGCTAGGGTATAAATGGGAAAATTTATTTACAGCATTCTCTGTTGAATCACATATGCTAAAAGGTATAGTTAAAAGCGCATCAGGTAAATTAAGTCTCGTCGCTTGAAGAATATCCTCTACCCTTCTCTCAAGCCTAAGTGTGCTTGATCTAGCATCCTCTAACAATTCCTTCTTTTCATTTTCATCTAGGTCTAACCTATCAACTGTATCAATTGCTAACCTTATTGCCGCAATTGGGGTTTTCAATTCGTGAGTAACTGCTAAAATGAAGTTTCTCTCGCGGGCTAATTTGTTGTTATCTGCACTTATTACTTTCCATAACCAAATAAGTCCGAACACAAATAAAAGTGCAAAGACACTTCCCTCCCATGCCACCATAAAAACTGTACGTTCCCACTCAATGGCTGCTTGAGCAGGTGTCTGAGTTTCTAAATTTGCTTCGTAAAGTCGCGAAGCAGACCTTATTATCAGGTCAGCCCACCATGATAATTGTAAGAAAACATAGCTCGCTAAAACAAGAAAAAGGACACGCGCACGGCGAGCCCTTTTCGTAGAGTTACTTTTATTTGTAGGTCGTTTAATGACAGGTCTTTTAATTACGTCCTCCTTTTGAATTGGCTTTCGAAGATGCCCCACGCGATCCTTTATCTAACCAAGGAGAAACAGGAGATAGCTTTTTGACGTCACGGCTGATTAAAAAGTGCTGCACCTCTCCCGTTCGTCCAAGAGCAGTCCAAACCATCTCTACATTCCATCCATGAGAAGAAAGAACATTCAACGCCTGGCCTAAAGAAGAAAACCTAAACTCTTTAAGATGGTATACTACAGCAAGAGCATCTTTCTCATACCCCATTCTATCCATTATCGGATCAAAAGATACTTTCACAGAAGTTCTACCATTTATCTCAGATAAAGTAACCTCACCATAAAGCTTAGACTCTCCTGCATCTGAGGCTATGTTTTT
>DQKQ01000250.1 GCA_015660615.1 Flavobacteriales bacterium | reverse complement strand
GGTTCTTATAGATGGGCTTTCTTCATCTGCAAGTGTCTCTTTTGTAAGTGAGTTTAATAGACTTGATAGAGGGATGGTCTTAGGGGAGTCATGTAATGGGCCAAACACTGGCACATTTGGCGATGCCATAGAAAGAAATCTTCCTGAGTCTGGACTGAAAGTGATGATTTCCACGTGCAGGTTTGTAATGGATGAGGAATATGCCTTTAGGTCTCGCCCCATAAAGCCGTCAAGATGGGTTCAGTGGAGTGAAATTGATTTTGTAGAAAATAGAGATCCATTTATTGATGCTGTTCAGGATTGGGTTAACAATACAGAAGTGGGAGATATAAAGCAGTTTAGCGAAAGAGAATCCAAGGTGCTTTGGGAAGAGTTGGAGACTGTGTTTTCGAGAGATCGATTGTGGGGTGGTGAGGTACGCGAGGAGGTTTGGAGTACAGTGGTGGAAGGAGATGTTTGCGTTCAAGAAGCTAAAATCGCAGGAGAGAATTTTAAGCAGTGTAAAACGTCACGTAACGTTCTGACCAAACTAGTCTTACCACAGGAATTGAGGGCGAGATTTGAACAATTAACTTCGCCAAGTCGTCCCGCCGTCTTGCACTTCGGGATACACAACAGAATGGACTGCAACGTCTGTAAACCCAGCTAATATGATTAGATTATTATTTATTATCGCAATCGTTTTGACATCTCAATTGGCTTCGGGGCAAGAACAGAAAACGATTACACAGAGTTCGCCCCTGCATTTAAAAGTGGATCCGATGATAGGAACTGGAGGTCATGGGCATACATATCCTGGTGCGACTTCACCGTTTGGAATGGTGCAGCTGAGTCCAGATACACGACTTGATGGTTGGGATGGATGTGGTGGATATCACAACAGTGATTCTGTTATTTACGGGTTCAGTCACACACATTTACAGGGTACAGGAGTGAGTGATTACGGTGATATTTTACTGATGCCTTGCACACAATTTGCTGGTGGGCAGGAAGCGTGGAGGGATAGATACAAAAGCCGGTTTAACAAAGAAACAGAGCGGGCGCATGCGGGGTACTACAGTGTCGTTTTAGAGGACCAAAACCTAAGAGCTCAACTCACCACAACTGAGCGAGTTGGGATTCATAAATACAGCTTAAAAAGCGCGGATACGCTAACATTGATTATTGACTTACAACATCGAGACAAGCTGATACATTACAGCATCTACCCTCTTGATGACAGCACAATTGTTGGACATAGATTGAGTGAAAATTGGGCTGAGGAGCAGCATGTTTATTTTGCCATGAGATTCGACAAGAAATTCGATTGGAGAGACCAGCTTTCTGAAGTCAAGGCAACAGGGTTTGACAACGCAGGAAACATTACAGACCAAGAAATGGAATTCGTTCCTGTGTTCGCTGTGGATTTCGGAGTAGTTAAGGACTTAACGGTAAGGGTCGCTCTAAGTTTTTGCGATCTCCAGGGCGCTGTTAAAAATCTCGAGTCAGAAGCTCCACATTCCGATTTTGAAAGATACAAAATCATAAACGAAGCTAGATGGGATAAGCAACTGAGTAGAGTAATTGTGAATGACGCGGATATAGATAAACAAGTGATTTTTTACACTTCCCTTTATCATTCATGTACAGTACCTAATGTAGCATCCGATGTAGATGGGAGATATCGCGGGACAGACTTGCAGGTTCATAATCTTGGCGAGGATGATGGGCTACATTACACAGTATTCTCGCTTTGGGATACATTCCGATCATTACACCCACTGCTTTCGTGGATAGAGCCCGGTAGAACTCGGGATTTCGTGAGGACCATGCTCAGAATGTATAAAGAAGGTGGGCAGCTGCCTGTTTGGGAATTAGCGGCAAACTATACTGGGTGCATGATAGGGTACCACAGCGTACCCGTAATTTCAGATGCTAAAGCGTGGGGTATAAGTGGATTCGACGAAGAACTTGCCTTAGAGGCCATGGTTCAAGCTGCAGACTCAGCACACTTGGGATTGGATATTTACGCTGAGCTGGGTTTTATCCCAAGCGAGCGAGAAAGTGAAGGCACTTCAAAAACCCTTGAGTACTGCTATGACGATGCATGTATCGCACAATTTGCGTCTAGCTTAGGCAATGCTGAAGCAGATTCTATTTCGGAGCGCTTTCGTTTGAGGGCGCTTTCGTGGCGCAATATTCTACATCCTGAATCGAGCTTTATTCAGCCTAAGCGAGATGGAGCTTGGACCCCCGATTTCGACCCTACTGAAGTGAATTTTAATTATACGGAAGCAAATGGTTGGCAATACACCTTCTTCGCTCCTCATGATATTTCTGGATTGAAGTCTTTAGCTACAAGCACCACCCCTTTTACTACCTTAATCGAAAATCAGTTCAGCGCTCCATCAGCTACTTCAGGAAGAGATCAACCAGATATCACAGGTCTTATAGGTCAATACGCACACGGAAATGAACCCAGTCACCACGTTGCGTACCTACAGGCTTACACGGGGAATCAATGGCGCACTCTTGAACTTGTTGATGAGATTATAAATACTCTATACACTTCTGAGCCTGATGGGATTTGCGGAAATGAGGATTGTGGACAAATGTCAGCTTGGTATGTACTTTCTAGCTTGGGACTTTATCCTGTAGCGCCTGGGTCGAGTGGAAATCGTTCACAGCTCGTAATCGGTGCTCCACAGTTTGAAACCGTTGTAGTATCGCCAGCACAAAGTCCATCAAGGGAACTGAATAGACCGCTGATGATAACAGTGAGGGGTGACGGGGATTATATCGCAAGTGCAAATGGTGAGATGCGTTCATGGCGCTCATATAACGAGATCATTAAAGGGGGTGTGCTGGCCTTTGAAATGACCCCCTTAAGTAAAAACGGATTCGGAATGTTAGACGAAGATATCCCCACTCAATATATTGATGATACAGGCTTCACAACCGTTCCGGCCTTCGAAGCTCCACGAACTTTTCAGGGAAAGAAAACGAAGGTAAGGTTGATGCATTTGGATTCTGAGGCGGAGGTTTTTTGGCGTGAAGGAGAAGATGGGGTTTGGTCTAAATACCAGGAGGAAATATGGGTTAATAAAAATGTTGAACTTTACGCATACGCTGTGGCGGAAGGCGTGAGCTCGAAAATAGTCAAGCACGAAATTGTGAAAATAGATCACGATTGGACCGTAGAGTATGCCACTCCTTACTCACACCAATACGCAGCAGCTGGTCCCAATACTCTTGTGGACGGCCTTTATGGAGGTGACGAATATAGAACTGGCGACTGGCAAGGGTTTTACGCAACGCCTATGCAGGCGACCATCGACCTGGGTGAACCTTGTGATATTGAAGGAATGTCACTTGGTTGTGTTCAGGACATTAGACCATGGATTTGGCTTCCTGAGAGTGTGGATTTCTTAGTTTCTCAAGATGGCGTAAACTTCTCACTATTTAATCATGTTGAACACGACGTTGCTGAGGATGATTACGAAAAGCAGGTATTTCGATTTACAACGAATATAAAATCTGAAGGAATAGTTTCTGCTCGTTATGTACGAGTAATAACAAACCCGCGAGGCATAATTCCAGAGTGGCATTTAGGAGCAGGGTTTGACAGATGGACATTTGTGGACGAATGGAACATTAGCTTTGTGAAATGAAGAAATTTGGGCCGTTTTTAGATTTAGGCTTAGCTGCTACAACTCCATATCCATTGGATATAAAGATTGAGAGCGCTGATGGGGTTTGGCTTAAACGCCTCGGAGGTAATAAGTTGTTCGATGCGATTTCAGGAATTGGTGTGAGCAACTTTGGTCATGGCAATAAGGATATCTTGAAGGCGCTTCACGCCCAAATTGATCTCAACCTCCACACCATGGTCTATGGCGAATTCCGTCACGACTCTACTTTAATGGCCGGCAAACTACTAACATCTTTTCTCCCTGAAAATCTCGACACGGTTTACTTTGTCAACTCTGGAGCAGAAGCTGTCGAAGGAGCGCTCAAACTCGCAAAGCGAGTTACTGGCAGATCAAGGATGATAGGGTGTACAGGAGGTTATCACGGGAACACTCATGGAGCTCTTTCTGTATCCTCAAACGCAGAGCGCAAAGCACCGTTTTTACCTCTCCTCCCAGAAGTTTCGCTTTTAGAGTTTAACTGTCAAAATTCACTAAATTCTATCGACTCTACAGTGGCGTGCGTTATCGTCGAAACCATTCAAGGGGATGCTGGCGTTGTAATCCCGACACAAGAGTGGATCTCTGCGCTCCGAGAAAAGTGTACATCTACCGGCACAATGCTAATCCTCGACGAAATTCAATGCGGTATGGGGAGATGTGGGGCACCTTTCGCTTTCACCGAGTACAATATCACACCGGACATACTATGTGTAGGGAAAGCGCTAGGGGGCGGCATGCCTATTGGAGCCTTTGTATCCTCGAGAGAGAACATCTCTCTCCTCTCCCACTCGCCCGTCTTAGGACATATAACCACGTTCGGGGGTCACCCTGTAGCTACAGCGGGCTCTGGGGCAGCATTAAAGCTATTAAAAAACATTGATTGGCCTGCTATAGAGAGAAGAGGCGCTGCTTGGGAAGCTAAGTTAAAAGCCCACCCATTGGTTAAAAACATCCGACGTAAAGGCTACTTTTTCGCTGTCGAGATGGAGAGTGAAGAGTTAGTAACAAAGGCAATTATGAGGGGGTTAGAGGTTGGAGTACTTATGTTTTGGTTTCTAAGTATACCAAATGCATTTAGGTTGCAACCACCTTTGACTATGACGGACGAAGAAGCCGAAGTAGGTATCAGCTTGATTTTATCTGCCTTAGAAAGATAATTTTTTCTTAAGCATTGAAAAAATCCGCGACTGCCTTCATCGAGCGTTTGGCTTCGGGAAGTAGATCAGGAACTAATTGCCAAGCATGAAGTGCTTTAGACTCCCAGTGAGTGTCAACTTCTATACCAGCAGACTTAAGAGCGTTTACCGTGGACACGGAATCTGTGTAAAGGAATTCAACTTTTGAGGCCTGAACATGGGAAGTCGGCAAACCTACAAAAGAGCCGTAAAGTGGGGATACAAGTGGATCTTTATCGCTCAAGTCTCCTATATAATCACGTGCGAAAGCAACAGCATCAAGTTTATCAAATGGGCTGAATTCACTGGAGTTAAGCAGATTGCTGTCAGATGTTTTAGACAGATCCATCCAAGGAGATAAGAGAGCTAATTTTGTAGGAATTTTAGTTTTTGTGGCTATACATCTAGCTACTAAACAAGCGGCTAGGTTACCTCCAGCAGAATCACCAATTAGAAAGGTTGTACCGGGTTGCTGGACGATTTCAGAATAGACAGTAAAAAGATCATCGACTCCATAAGGAAATTTATGCTCGGGTGATAGCCTGTACTCAGGAATTATCACCTCACACTTCAATGCTTTAGCAAGGTATGTGGCTGTCGCTTTATACACTCTTGCAGAGCCGAAAGCAAATCCGCCTCCATGAGACCAAATAACTCTTTTGCTTTCGTCTTTCACTCCTTGATAATCCACCACTCCACATTTCACTCCTGCTATCATGGTATAATTAAGGTTTCCCGCGAAATTACCTGGGTTGAGTCGTGCTAATCCTTCAATTGCCACGCGAATCTGTTGTGGGGTTGCTCCTACTACTTCCCTTCTAAGTCTTACTGCAACAGAGTGACCTGATATAACAGCGGCATCAAATCTACTTGCAATAAATTCTTGGATATTTGTGAGTGAATTTTTTCCCATTTGAATACAAATGTCGGAACTTTATCGCAATGATTCGTTATAGTCCTAAAAAAACAAACCTACCTAAAATTGGAGACATTCTGTTGAGTGAACCTCTATTGAACGACCCCTACTTCGGCAGGAAGGCTGTTCTGCTTTGTGAGTATAATGAAGATGGTGCATTCGGGCTTGTTTTAAATAATTTCGTAAGTGTAAATATTGACGATATTCAACTTGACATTAAAAACACCAACCCACGATTTAGTGTTGGTGGGCCAGTAAACAGTTCAAACCTTTACTTTATTCACTCTTGCGGCGAAATTGAAAACTCTCACGAAATTGTTGATGGCATTTTCTTAGGAGGAGATTTCACTAAACTTAAATCTATGATTGAAGATGGCTACAATTCTTTCAGATTTTTCTTAGGATATTCTGGCTGGTCTGAAGATCAGTTATCTGAAGAAATTAAAAGCCGGTCATGGTTTGTAACCCGTACGGGAGCTGATGAAATAATGTCAACCGATTTAGAGAACGACGAGTTTTGGAAGAAACTCATCAATGGAATGGGCCCTGGATTCTCACACATTGCTGAAGCTCCTTTAGACCCGAGTTTAAACTAGGACTACACATTATAACAACTAGGGCATTTAACATCTCTATCCCACCTCAAGCTCAACACGACACCCTTCGTGAGCTCTGACGTTCATTACCCGTCCATCCTTAAAAATTAAGTACTGCCCTTTAATTCCTGAAAGGACTCCTGAGCCCTCAGGGGCTTTTGCCATCTTTATACTCATGACTTTTGATGGGTAATGCTCAACAGGATAGTGAATCGCATGAACAGTATCGTCGTCAGAAAAGAAAGGCTCGTAATTCATGCCTAAAATATCAAAACACTCATCTTTAAGTTCTAGAAGTTCATCAGGATTTCGTGAGACCTCCTTAAGCATACCAAGCCAATGTGTCTTGTCATTCATATGCTCCTTTAAAGCAACCTCAATTTCCCCTGCGAGCTGTCTATAAGGGGTGACGCATAAAATTATGCCCTCTACCGCTCCTTGGTCATTCCACCTATACTGTTCTCTTCCGTAGCCAGTCACTCCAACTTTAAGTTTATTCGTCCGACTTAAATACACAATATGAGGCACGTTGTGATACCGTTCCTCAAACTCTCTATCTCTTAATACTACACCTGTGTGAATTGTAGATAGCTCAGGATTTATGATTGAGGGACATGAAATGGGAGACTCGAAAAATGCCTTTTGGCTCATCCCCATTCTGTATGCCTGATTCATAGGCTCCCCTGAAACCACGCAATTTACAACGCCATCAAACCTCCAACTTAACTTATTCCCCACCCAGTCAATCATGTCTACTGTAGGTAATTGATCAAGCACATCGAACATCTGAAACTGGTATCCAACTCTTCCTCCATATGTGCTTGCTGGAGAAGCAATCATCTTCCTAATATTTCCCTTTAAAATCATATTTCGAAAGTAATGGGATTTTTCTTAAATTTGTAACTTAAATGACAATCTTACAATTAAATTTCAATATGAAACAATTTATACTCCCTTGTGCTATTCTAATTTTCGGAAGCGCCTTCGGCCAAACCCCTCTTTTCGAAGAGAACTTCGACTCTTATGCTGTTGGTGATTACATAGGTGATGCAAGTTCCGTGTTCACAACTTGGAGTGGAACTACTGGCGGAAACGAGGACGCTCAAGTCAGTGATGAGCAAGCTAACTCAGGCACTCAGTCATTAAAAATATTCGGCGCTGTTGCTGGAACCGGACCTATGGATATTTACCTACCTATAGGACTTGAGACTGCTTACGAAGTTAGTTATAATATGTACGTTCCATCTGGCTATTCGGCTTATATTAACGCTCAGGAGGCTTTAACACCTGCTGTAGGATGGGCATTTGATCTCGTATTTGCCGCTAACGGGCAGATTGTTTTTAGCATAGACCAGGTAAATCTTTCATACGGTTCATTCACACCAGATGAGTGGACATCCGTTTCTCTTAGAATGGATCCTGTAAACGACAGAGCTGAAATCTACATTGGTGGTGAGTACCTTGCTAACTTTCCCTTTGATGAGATTATTGGAGGCGTTAACTTCTTCGGATTCGGAGATGGAATTACTGAGGGTCTTTACTACATTGATGATGTAGTAGTAGTTGAAACTGATGACGTTATAAATGGACTTGAAGAAGCCACTCAACTTGATTTGGCTTTCGGACCTAACCCAGCTAACAACTACATACAACTTTCAAGCAACGCTTCTAACGGTATTGTTCGCATCATGGCTCTAAATGGTCAGATCGTGAAAGAAATAACTACTACTAATTTAATTTCTGGAACACGTATCGAACTTGACCTTGACAATGGCATCTACCTTGTAGAGCTTACATCAAATGGCAACCGCACAATGCGTAAGCTTGTAATTAGCAAGTAATTTAAAATTCTTTAGTGCTGAACACTAATTATTAAGGGCTGCTCCAATGCGGAGTGGCCCTTTTTTAATGACGGCGGTTTTAAACACAGGTATATTCAACTAGTATTTGGCTAAAAACTGTTGAATAGCTTGAACCATATCTATTGTGTGAGGCGGCAAATTTGCAGACTCCCAAGGATGAGAAGCCCCGAAAGTATGAGCCGCTCCAGGAATTACGACAAGCTTACCATCATTTGCCCAACCCGCAAGCTTTTTCCCATCTGAGATATCCACTGCTTCATCTGAATCTCCGTGAATTACAAGTAGAGGGGATTTCAGACTACGGATAGCTTTCTCAATATTGAGAGACTCGCTATTCTCAATAAAATCTTCGTAGAATGTAAAAGAATGAGACAAAACCTGCATGGTTCGGCCATTTAGAACTTCCAGTCGGTCTGAGGAACGCCATTTATTTAGAGCCTCACCAGAAGGAAAACGTGACTCGAAATCACAGACTGAAGCAAGCAAAATAAGTCCGTCTACATCAGCACTCGACGCTGCGAGCGAAGCAATGCCTCCTCCTCTACTGTGGCCCATAACTATAAGCTGTTCTGAGTCGTTAAGCATGCCTTCTCGAGTAAATTTTAGAACCGACTCTAGGTCGGACTTTTCGATGGAATATGTGTTTTTTGACCAAGAAATTTCGTCAGAACAATCGAGAAGATTTGGCTTAATGTGCCCGTTGTGAGAGAAGTTGAATCTAACAAAATCCCAACCCACTTCAGCCAGAGCATCACCCAATAAATCCCAAGCTCCCCAATCCTTAAATCCCTTGTATCCATGAGCAAAAACAATTCGGCCCTTTCGTTCAATATTATCGACAGAATGATGAATATCACCGTGGATTTCGCCTAAAGCGCTAAGATGTGTGAAAGGAGTACGATTAATGTTCATCAGGTTGTAAATTGCATACTCAAAATTATAGCAAATTAGAGGATGAGACTTAAATTAAGTTTATTTTTTACAATCGGTGCGCTTTCTTTCACAAATTTTTTAGCCCAAAGCTCAAACGATATTGTTGTCACCGTCGAAGGTCTTGGCGCTGACACTGTCTTTCTTGCTAACTACTACGGATCTCGACTATTTTATAGTGATACAACTGTGGCTGATATCAACGGACACTTCGTTTTTAAAGGCAAGCCATTTGACGAGTGTGGTAAGTACGCAGTAGTTCTCCCTGGACCTGTATTCTTCGATATGATGTTAGTCTCTGAACCTATGGAGTTCAGAACTACAATGAAGAACCCGCAGGGAGATATGCAAATCATTCAAAGTGAGGAAAACAAGGTGTTTTATGATTACCTCAACTTCCTGAACAGCAAGAGAGAAGAACGTACCCCACATGATGCCGTACTCAACGATTCTACGGCATCTTCATTGAAGGTAGAAATTGCACGCAATGCAATGAAAGTAATGAATTCAGAAGTGTTGGAATATCAAGACGCTCTTATTGACGATCCGAGAGATTACCTGTTTGGCAAATACCTTGGCATGTTGCGAGAACCGCAAGTGCCTAATGCGCCATCAAATGTTGAGAACGTTCAGTTTTGGAATTACATGTGGTACAGAAACCACTACTGGGACAGAGTAGATTTCGCAGACTCAAGGTTAGTGAGAGACGGAAGCTTCCACAAAATGATAGAGATGTGGTGGGGACAAATCATTCCTCCAGACCCAGACACTCTGTTTTTCGAGGCGCAGAAACTTCTTGCACAGGTAGTCGGAAACGAGGATATGTTCAAATACATCCTTCACCACATGACGTTCGAAAGCGAGTCTTCTAAAGTTATGTGTATGGATAAAGTGTTTGTTGACCTTGTTAATGAATACTATGTTAAAGGGAAGGTGAAGTGGTTAGACGATAAGCAACTGGCGAAGATTGTCGATAGAGCTAAGGCTCTCAAATATTCTGTCTGTGGGAATATTGCGCACAACATAACTCTACCTGGAATAGACGGAACGACTTGGAAATCACTTCACGATATAGAGGCGAAGTATACAGTGATGGTTATTTGGGAAAGCAGCTGTGGGCATTGTAAAAAAGAGATGCCTGTTCTGCAACGTATTTACGAAGAATGGCACGATAAAGGCCTTGAGATATACGCTATCGGGAATGATTTTGAACCTGAGCCATGGCTGGAATACTTAGAAACAACAAATTACACGGATTGGATTCACGTGAGTGATAATCCTCTGATTAACGCTCAGGATAGCGCCGCAACACTTATTTATAGTAGAATTACAGATTTAGAGTCATTAAATTTCAGAACAACATTCGATGTCTTCTCAACACCTAAACTCTTTCTCCTTGACGAAAATAAAAAGATTTTAGCAAAACAAATCGGAGCACTTCAGTTAGCTGAGATGCTTTACAGGCTTGAAGGTCTTGAACCACCACACCCGGAGTTTTTCCTTTCTGAAGAAGCTATTGAGAAGATAAGACGCTCAGAAGAACAAGATAAAAAGAAGCCCTAATCACACCCTTTCAATTAACAATAATAATAAATATAAAAGATGAGCCAAAGACGATTTTTCAAATTATTTCTTAAACAACCCTCAGTAAATGCTGCAGTTACTCCCAGTTCTAAAAAGGCTGCAATTGGAATGGTACGGGGTCTTGATTTAAGCAAAATGAAATACGTCGTGGAACTGGGTCCTGGGACAGGTGTTTTTACAGATATACTTGCTAAAAGACTCCCTGCAAACTGTAAAATATTACTTATTGAATTGGAGGAAGAGTTTATAAAGCCTTTGGAAAAGAGACTTGATGACCGATTCGAAGTGGTTAAATGTAGCGCTTGTAATTTATCATCACTTTTAAAAGACAGAGGTATAAATAACGTCGACCTGGTTATCAGTGGGCTTCCATACACATTGCCTAGTGAGGTGAAAAAGACATTGTTTGCAACTCTTTTAGAGCTAACCAGAAATGGTACACACATGAGGTGGTTCACATACTTTCCATTTTTTATGAAAAAGCATTACTCTAATTTTCCAATGAAAAAAACTTGTTTCGTTTTGTGGAATTTCCCTCCTATGTGGATTTATTCAGTTAACTAATTACTGAGTGTGAACAAATAATGTTGAATCTGGAAATTACTTGACTACATTTGCATCGCATTTTTAATTATTTTTATTGTGAATATTTTTGTAGGAAATCTAGCTTGGGGCGTTGATGACGTCGTTTTAAAAGAAACATTTGAGGCTCACGGAGCTGTAGACAGCGCACGTGTGGTCCATGATCGCGAAACTGGCCGCTCACGCGGTTTTGGCTTTGTTGAAATGCCTAACTCTGACGAGGGGCAATCAGCCATCGAGGCTCTCGAGGGTAAAGATGTAATGGGTCGTCCGATCCGTTGCAACGAGAGTGAGCAACGCGAAAAGCGTCGTTCTTTCTAAGAAACTAATACTTATAAAAAAGCCTCGACTTAATTGTCGAGGCTT
>DQKQ01000283.1 GCA_015660615.1 Flavobacteriales bacterium | reverse complement strand
TCCCTACCCTTCTCTCTTCCTTAAAAGACCAAACAACAAAGCCATTCGAAATAATTATTGTCGACGACCACAGCACTGATTTAACAAAAGAAATCGCTTCTGAATTTACAGTAGTAAATAACTACGGGATTGGTAAAAAAGAAGCCATTCGAACGGGAATAAAACACTGCAAGACCAAATGGGCAATAACTACGGATGCCGATGTTAAAGTACCTTCAACCTGGATAAAGAGCATGTCATCTGCTGCTAGCTTCACGTCAGGATCAGCACTAATTGGCCCAGTAAAAATCACGCCTCACACAAACTCTATTTTCAGTGGAGTAGAGTGTCTTGACTACGCAGCGCTGATGGGTTGGTCAGCATCCACAGCTATATATGGAAATGCCGCAATGGGAAGTGCGGCTAATTTTGCGATTAAAGTAAGTGACTACCCCAACGAAGATCAAATAAAACCTAAGATTGCATCCGGAGATGACGTCTTTGCGATACACAGTCTTGTGAGCTTAGGAAAAAAGGTGTTTTGGGTTCATGACATGCAAGCATGTGTCGAAGCAGAAAGCGCGGGAAGTATTAAAAACTGGATTAGACAAAGAGCACGGTGGGGTGCAAAAGCGAAGCACTATACAAACCCGGAAGCAGTTAAAACTTCTTATTGGATTGCAACAATCGGGCTGACACAATTAATAACTCTCGGCTTTTTAATTGCAGATTTCAAGTCCACAATTCTAGCATTTAGTATTTTATGGCTAGGACGAGCAGCAATTGATATCATCTTTACAAGAAAAGTCGCCGCATGGTTTCAAATTTCCACACCCACACTAAGTTGGCTCCTTCTCGCAATTACATATCCGTTCCAAATACCCACAGTGTTCATATATTCTGTCTTTTTTAAGGCCAAATGGCGTTGAATTTCCGAACTTCGGACAGTGAATATTTGGAGAGAACTCATATCAAACAAACTCGCTCTAATCGGGGGCACTTGGATCATGTTGTGGGTAAGCATTGCAATTGCCGGTCCCATACTTCGTCCTGACCCATCAGAAAATGCCAACAACCAACATCTAGATCTCAGCTTACTCCCTCCAGGAACAGAAGTTACTGTCGATGGAGAGTCTTTCACGTTTTTACTTGGTAGCGACAGGTACGGAAGAGATTTTTTAAGCCGACTTATGGCAGGAAGTGTTATTTCACTTTCTGTAGCCGGGATTGCTGTTGCAATCAGTTTATTAATCGGGCTACTTCTCGGAGCGTGGGCGGGTTATAAAGGAGGTGTTGTTGACGCAGTGGTGAGCTGGTTTTTACAGGTTGTTTGGTCTGTACCTACTTTATTAATGGTATTAGCTATCACTCTGGCATTTGGAAAGGGGTTCTGGCAGGTATTTGTAGCTATAGGGCTCACTATGTGGGTGGAAGTAGCCCGAATAGTTAGAGGCCAATTTATTTCATTGCGTGAATTAGAATACGTCCAAGCAGCAAAAGCACTGGGCCTGTCCGATTTCAAGATTATGTTTAAACACATGCTGCCTAACGCTATGGGTCCCATAATCGTAGTCGCGGCAGCAAATTTCGCGGCAGCAATTTTAATCGAAGCCGGATTGAGTTTTCTCGGAGTTGGAGCCCGGATACCCGTACCCTCTTGGGGCAACATCGTAAAAGAGCATTATCATTTACTCACTACAGACCTAGCTTGGCTTGCAGTATTGCCTGGAGCTTTAATTGCTAGCTTAGTCCTTGCATTTACATGGCTTGGAGATGGGTTCCGAAAAGCCTTTGATGTAGCAAAATAAATAATGTATTTTTACAAATAAAATAACCAAATGGAGAAGTTGATATACGTAGCTGGACATCGAGGCATGGTGGGGTCCGCTATAGTTCGTCAACTTAAAGCAAGAGGTGAAAATAACATTGTTGTAAGAACATCTAATGAATTAGATCTTCGAGACAGAAGTGCCGTAAATACTTTTTTTGAAAACACAAAACCAGACTTCGTATACCTAGCAGCTGCAAAAGTTGGAGGTATTTACGCTAACGACACATATCCCGCTGAGTTCCTTTTCGACAATCTCGCCATCGTCAGTAATGTTATTGATGCAGCTCACAAACACAAAGTCGAGAAACTTCTTTTCCTGGGCAGTTCATGTATTTATCCCAGACTTGCGCCTCAACCTATCTCTGAAGGAGATTTGTTAACCGGATCGCTGGAACCCACGAATGAGCCATATGCACTCGCTAAAATTGCCGGCTTGAAACTGTGCGATGCATATAGAAAACAGTATGGATGTAATTATATTTCCGCGATGCCAACGAATCTTTATGGCCCAGGGGACAACTACCATCCTGAGAACAGTCATGTATTGCCCGCATTTATTAGACGATTCTACGAAGCCGTGAAAAATGACGTTGAAAAGGTGGAGTGTTGGGGTTCTGGAAGTGCCAAGCGAGAGTTCTTACACGTAGATGATTTATCTACTGCGCTTATTTTCCTTATGGACAACTACAACTCAGAAGGATGGGTAAATGTTGGTACGGGAGTAGACTTAAGTATTAAAGAATTAGCTGAGACCGTTGCAGAAATAGCTGGATATAAGGGTGAGATTGTATGGGACTCCAGCAAGCCTGATGGAGCGCCTAGAAAACTCCTCAACGTTGATAAAATGAGTGGCTTAGGTTGGTCTTCTAAAATAACATTAACAGATGGATTAAAGAGTGTTTATGAAGAGTATGCAAAATCTAGAGCTGATGATTAGATCATTTTTATCGGTGGGGTTTTTATTTATTTGCGTTTCTCTACAAGGCCAAATCTCAACCACGTATTCCCTTCGTCATCATGCTATCACATTTAAATCTGACAGAGCTGAGATTGTTGTTGACCCCGCAATTACATTTAAATACCTAAGCTCAGATAGCTACTCTGGGTATGACAATATCCGTGGCGCCACATTCACTGCAAAAATTGACTCAAATTTTACAGCTGGGGGTGCCTTATTTGAAAGACAGTCTACATTAAGCCCCTTTCTTTCAGAGTTTGCTTTGCAAACCTCCAGCATGCCTGGCTGGGGGCGTTTCAAAAGATTAGACAATGAAACTT